>NZ_DS989853.1:104419-166100 GCF_000155555.1 Coleofasciculus chthonoplastes PCC 7420 | reverse complement strand
GAAAGAACCCAGATTTGCCATAGAGTAAAGCAGTCAAATTTGCTCCTATCCTTGTTTCTTTGAGCGGGATAGCTTCTGGGTGAAAACGCTGTGGCTATCCCGAATCAGCAAAAGAAGCCCAATTGTCCATAAGGAGATGACCATTAGTGAGCGATAGTTACGAAAAGATGTACATCCTGCGTCGGATATGTCAGAGGAGCAGGTTAACCAAGCTGTGACCAAGTATAAAGATTTCCTGCAAGAGCAAGGCGGTGAGGAGATTGAAATCCAACATCGTGGTAAGCGTCGTTTGGCTTATCCCATCGAAAGACATCGCGAAGGCGTATATATCCAAATGAACTATAAAGCGCCCCCGATTCATGAGGCTCAGCTTCAGCGAGCGATGCGATCCCTACAAATTGTCCCCCATCTCCCAGACGTTCCACCGGAACGTCTCTACTACCCCCATCTCCCCCATCTCTCCCATATTCCCTCTTGACAGGTGTGTCTCGTGTGAGGTAAGTTAAATATAACTAAATAGCAATTTAGTTAATAAACAATACGAAACAGTCCAAGGGAGATGAGCTGATGTTATTTCGTCAACTATTTGACAGTGAAACCAGCACCTATACCTATCTCATCGCTGATTTAGCCACAAAAGCCGCGATTCTGGTCGATCCGGTCAAAGAACAGGTGGATCGCGATCGCAAACTCCTCGATGAGTTGGGATTAACCTTGCAGTATTGTCTGGAAACGCATATTCACGCCGATCACGTTACCGGAACAGCGCAACTGCGGGAGTTGACGCACTGTCAGGGTGTGGTTCCTCAAAATGCCTCGGCTGCTTGTGCTGATCGCTTTCTGGCGGATGGTGAGGTGTTAATGGTGGGTTCAGTTGAGATTCAGGCGATCGCCACACCGGGTCATACCGATAGCCATAACGCCTACTTCGTGAATCGCGATCGCGTCCTCACGGGGGATTCGCTGTTAATTCGGGGATGCGGTCGAACTGATTTCCAAAGCGGTGATGCAGGCACATTATTTCATTCTATAACTCAAAAGTTATTTAATTTACCCGATGAGACGCTGGTGTATCCTGGACATGATTATCGCGGACATACCGTATCCACAATTGGCGAAGAACAGCAATGGAATCCCCGATTAGCGAATCGCGATCGCGCCAGCTTTATCGAATTGATGAATAACTTAAATCTTCCTGATCCGAAAAAGATGATGGAAGCGGTTCCCGCTAATGAACGCTGTGGCAAAGTAGCGGTGACAACATAAAAGAACAGGGATACCTGTAAACATCTACACCAATACATTGAATTAGACAAGTTTTGCACATAGATAAGGAGAAAAAATCATGGTTTTAGCCAATGCCAATAACCTACAAGAAATAGACGCCCAAACGTTAAAACAATGGCTGGATCGTCAACAAGTAATGCTGATTGACGTGCGGGAACCGGGCGAATATGCCAGCGAACATATTCCTGGGGCAAAATTAATGCCACTCTCTAACCTGAATCCCACCGGGGTTAAACCAGAAACCAATCAACAGGTTGTATTGTACTGCCAAAGCGGGAATCGCTCGAAACAAGCCGCCCAAAAACTCTTCGAGTCTGGATTTGAATCGGTGAATCATCTTCAAGGCGGATTACCCACTTGGAAATCTGCCGGATATCAGACTCAGGTCAATAAAAATGCGCCCATTAGTTTATTCCGACAAGTGCAAATTGTGGCAGGGACATTAGTGTTTACGGGAACTATATTAGGTGCGTTTGTCTCGCCTTGGTTTTTAATCTTGAGTGGTTTTGTTGGCGCAGGATTAGTTTTTGCTGGTGTGAGTGGAACCTGTGCCATGGGTATGTTATTGGCAAAACTACCTTACAACCAACGAGTTTAAATGTGATAGGTCACTGATTTAAGGTTGGTGGGCAATGCCCACCCTACAGGGTGTTGACATAAGACCAAGGACATAAGACAAATGACTACTTGGATAATTGGGCTAATTCTTGCTGCCGGAATTGGCATTAGTTTGGGGTTAATGGGGGGTGGCGGTTCAGTGCTAGCCTTGCCCATTTTAGTGTATGTAATGGGGGTGGAAGCGAAAAGCGCGATCGCGATGACATTGGTTATCGTGGGAACCGTTAGCCTGATTGGAGTTATCCCTCACTGGCGACGAGGGAATATAAATTTTAAAAAGGCATTTATGTTCGGTGCGGCGACGATGGTAGGCGCGTTTTTAGGGGCAAAGTTAGCCTTTTTTGTCAGCGGAACATTCCAGCTTCTTCTCTTTGCCGTAATGATGATTATTGCGGCGGGATTCATGATCCGCAAAAGCAGTAAACCGACTCAACCCGATAACGACTTGCAGTATTATCCTCAACCGGTGTGTAAATATTGTTGGGTGTGGATGCTAACTGAAGGGTTAGGTGTAGGCGTATTGACAGGTTTAGTTGGGGTTGGCGGTGGATTCGCGATCGTTCCGGCATTGGTATTATTAGGAAATACGCCGATGAAGGAAGCAGTGGGAACGTCATTATTAATTATTGCCTGTAACTCGGTGGCTGGATTTCTGGGATATTTGGGACAGGTTCCCCTAGATTGGGGGTTAATGGGTTCATTTATTGTGGTGGCAAGTGTGGGAATTATCGTTGGCGCATATTTGGCACAGTATGTCAAAGCCCAACAGTTACAGAAAGCCTTTGGTTATTTTTTAATTGCCGTAGCCGCGTTTATTTTAGTGCAAAATCGTCAGGTTTTCACATCTGGACAGAATCAGACGGATTCAATCAGAAAGCCAGGGGTTCAGATAGCTTATCGATAAATTTCAGGTTTGATGAATGTTCGTTGGCACTTGACTTTTTTTGTCGTTTCCGGTATTATTTCATCATGGGAAAATGTGCCGTCCTATAGACCCAAATAACCCCGAATCAGTAGGGTGGGTTAGGCGGTATTCAATAGAGAAAACAAATCCTTAAATTAAATATCCGCCGTAACCCACCAAGTTACCGTTGCTAACAGTGGAATAACAGAATATAGGGCTAAGTTTCCCCACTACGAACCCAAGCTAATCTACCAAATTATGCGTGCCACGCCAGTAGGGTGGGTTAGGCGGTATTCAATAAGCTGTTCGGCATTTAAACCTTAATATCAATAATGGCGAAAGCCATGTAGTGCGAGCATCTTGCTCGCTACTAATACCCAATTTAAATGCATGACAGCTTAGAGAAAACAAATCCTTAAATTAGATATCCGCCGTAACCCACCAAGTTATCGTTGTTAACTGTGTAAGTAGGTTGGTGGAAATAAACTCAACCTTATGAAGTTATGTTAACAAGCCTTAAATCCTGACAAATGACAAATGACGAATGACGAATGACGTAGCTTGCTTCTCGCGAAAGCGAGTTCCCCACCGTTAACTTTAATTGTCCCCACCTACTTATTCCTTGTTGCCTGTTGCCTGTTGCCTTTTCCGCTACAGTTAGCAGTAAGCTGGTTTACGGCGTTCGTCACAAGTGATTATGGCAACTATCAACGATAACTACCTGAAACTCAAAGCAGGCTACCTGTTTCCCGAAATTGCCCGCCGGGTGAATACCTTTGCTGAAGCTAACCCGGATGCCGATATGATTAAACTGGGAATTGGCGATGTTACCGAACCCTTACCCGAAGCCTGTCGCACGGCGATGATTCAAGCGGTAGAAGACATGGGGAATCGGGACTCCTTCCGAGGCTATGGACCCGAACAGGGGTATCCCTGGCTGCGGGAGAAAATCGCCACCCAGGATTTCCAGGCGCGGGGATGTCAGGTGGATGCGTCGGAAATCTTCATCTCCGACGGTTCTAAGTGCGATACGGGTAATATTCTGGATATTTTTGGCAAAAATAACAAAATTGCCGTCACTGACCCCGTATATCCCGTCTACGTGGACACGAATGTGATGGCGGGAAATACTGGAGAGGTGAATGAGAAGGGTGAATTTGAGGGATTAGTCTATTTGCCGATTAGTGCCGAGAATAACTTTACCGCAGACATTCCCTCTCAGAAAGTGGATTTGATTTATCTGTGCTTCCCCAATAATCCGACAGGCGCTACCACGACTAAGGAAAACTTGAAGGCGTGGGTGGATTATGCGAAAGCGAATGGGTCAATTATTTTCTTTGATGCGGCTTACGAATCGTTTATCACCGACGAGAGTTTACCCCATTCTATCTATGAAATTGAGGGAGCGCGAGATTGTGCGATCGAGTTTCGTTCCTTTTCTAAGAATGCGGGATTTACCGGAACTCGTTGTGCGTTGACGGTTGTTCCTAAAACTTTAACCGCGAAAGCATCGGATGGTTCAGATGTGGAACTTTGGAAACTATGGAATCGCCGCCAGTCTACTAAGTTTAATGGTGTCTCCTATGTTGTCCAACGAGGGGCGGAAGCGGTTTACTCAGAAGCCGGAAAAGCCCAGGTGAAAGCATTAGTTAGCTTTTATTTGGAAAATGCCAAAATTATTCGCCAGAAGTTAACGGAAGCGGGATTAAGTGTGTATGGCGGGGTTCATGCCCCTTATATTTGGGTGAAGACACCCAATGGTTTATCCAGTTGGGATTTCTTCGATAAGTTACTGCAAACCTGTTATGTTGTCGGAACACCAGGTTCCGGATTTGGGGCTGCGGGTGAAGGCTATTTCCGAATTTCGGCGTTCAATAGTCGGGAGAATGTGGAAGAGGCGATGAAGCGGATTACCCAGAAGTTTAAGGTTTAGTACGTAGGGACACGATAATATCGTGTCCTGATCTAAGTGGGCATTGCTCTTATCAAAATAATGGTGCGTTACGGCGACATTCCTATTAAAAGGATGATCAATATGATTGATTACGCCTAACGCACCCTACGGTTTTTGCTTGACCTGAATCATGGTGTCCTGATCCAGGCGATCGCGACTCTCCAAACTTATTGTGTGAAATCTCACGCCTTTATGGGATGAGTTTAAGTCAATCCTTTATTCCGCTATACCTTTATCAACTGAGATGTCCGATTCGGGGGGATTTTCCACCGTGAGATCAAGCTGATAATCAATCGGTTCATCCGCGTCAGATACCACAACAAACTCATAGAACCCCGATTCTGGTAATTCCCCAGAAAAGCTGTGCTGGCGTGAATCTTCCAGGAAGATTGTATTCCCTGTAGGACTATAGATCGATAATAAGGCATTGGGGGCGGTGGAGAGATTCACCTCCATTAACTGATCTGCCGCTAATTCGGCGGTAAAGGCTTTGCCTTCTCCAGGTTGCAGAGTTCCACTCATTTGTGTGCCCGTATCACCCGATTCAAAAATAATCCGGTCTAACGCCTCTCTGGATTGTAACGCCTTGACGGTATCCGCAACCGTGGCTTGCCAGATTTGACCTATAGGTTGATCCAGAAATTCCGATCCCGTTTCGCCTTCTTGTTTGGGGAAGATGCGGAAAAACCTAGCATCGGCGAGGTCATATAATGCCCGACTACTGACACGTAGACGATTGACTTGACGTTTCCAGCGATCGCGATCGCTCCCGTCATAACTGCCTAATTGTCGCTTGGCTTGACGACTCAGATCAAGCTGTTCAATCTGGGTGAGTACATTGGCTGCGATTCTATCCCAGGCTTCTCGCAGCCTAGCATCGTCTGGATCGGTACTTAATGGAACTCCCCGTTGTCTTGGATACTCATTCCAAAACGCTTCATCGACTAAACTGACATAAAAGTCATAATCGATACCCAGATTCATCCGTCGCTGTCGCAAGGCTTGCTTGCGTCGTTGTTCTTCCGGCGAAAAGTCGGAGGAGGGTTCAGGTTCGTCATCATCCTCTGGTGAAATCACTGGGTTCTCAAAGTCCTCTACAGTAGGCGTAGCATCGGGTTGATTAGATTGCAGTTGGCTATCAATCCAGAGATTACCCGCCCACCAGCCAAAAGCACCTGCTGCCAGAATTAACCCTAATACTAGGAGCAATTTCCCCAACCAGCCTAAGGCGGCGTTATTATTGCCACTGGGCGCAGCACTGGGCGCAGACCTCTGGGCAACAGGGGTAGGGGGGGAGGGTGGCGTCGGTGCAACCTGACCCGGTGAAACCGCTACAGTTGCTTGGGTTTGCGGTGATGGTGGCGGCGGTGGAGAGTATGCCTGTGGGGGGGAATGAGAATTCAGCATCTGTAAGACTTGGTTCGCACTTTGGGGGCGATTACGGGGATGGGGTTGCAGCAGTTGTTCGAGAACATGGCTGAGAGTAGGGCTAAGGGGAGTGGCACTAAAGTGCCTACTACGATCCCAGGTTAAGGTGTGGGGATCGATGAATTCAGAGGGTTCTTTCCCGGTGAGTAACACCAAAACTGTTGCCCCTAAAGCGTACAAATCGCTACTGGCAGAAACAATCCCCCCTTGCATTTGTTCGTGGGGGGCATAACCCACTTTACCCAAGCGCGTGGCGGTAGCTGGGGATGATGCCATCACCTGAGAGGCTACCGTAGCCGCGACTTGCTTCACTCCACCAAAATCAATCAGTACAGGCAATCCATCCTGTTGACGGATGATAATATTCTCCGGAGAAATATCTCGATGAATCACGCCGAGGGAGTGGATATAGTCCAAAACGGGGAGAATTTGGCGTAATAGTTTGAGAATTTCGGTTTCGTTAAACCGTAATCCCTGATTCCGACGTGCCTCCAAGATAGCCCGACAGGTTTGTCCAGCAATATAGTCCTGAATTAAAAATAGGCGTCCTTCTCCCTGCTTCTTCACCCGCAGCAGTTCTCGGAACTCCGGAATTTGGGGATGTTTCAGCTTATAGAGAACTCCAGCTTCCCGTTCAAACAGTTCTGAGGCTTTCTGTAAGGCAAAGGTGCCTTGCACTTGTGGGGCGAATTCCTTTAATACACAAGCTTCACCGAAGCGATTCAAGTCTTGGGCTAAATAGGTACGTCCAAATCCGCCATGTCCCAATTCCCGCACAATCCGATAGCGTCCCGCCAAAGCCAGTCCCGACTCCCTATTGCCATTTTCTGCTTGCTCCAGTTTCTCACCACAGTGGAGACAAAAGCGACTATTCGGGGGATTTTCGTGACCGTGAGAGCAATGTAAGGGCTTCATGAATCCAGAAGTGGGCGACGTGAGTGAAGAAGGCGGACGGTGGGCAAAAGAGGAATGACCACTAAGATCATTACATGGTTGTAATTGTAGCCTCTGGATTTTTCTGGACTTCTATCATGTCCGCGTCAACCTGCGGACTAGCGCCGTCTACTGAACTCGCGGCAGACTACTGGGGAGCCAGTCTAGGATAGCCCAAAACGCTCAAGTAGGTCAGGAGCGATCGCGAAATCCAACACATTATTCTAAAACCCGTGATACACCGTAGGGTGGGCATTGCCCACCAGCTAAAATTTGGGATTAGTTGGGTTCGTAGTAGGGGCTTCAGCCCCTAATTTCTTTCATGGGCATCAGGCTAATCCATCTTGCTAAGATGTGCCACGCCACTACTGAAATCGGTTGAATCGGGCGCACGTCGGTGCGCCCCTACGGTTTCCATTCATCTTGCGTAGGTAAAGTAAAATAACACTTGTGAAGCCAACGGGGATATCAAGTCAATATTAGGAGTGTTTTATGCACCTGCAACGAATTCGAGTTCCTGATTTCCGGGTTTTAAAGGATGTTGATATTACCTTTGAAGAAGATTTTGTTCCCAGAATTTTTCCTCTGGGTAGTCTAAATGGTGGTGGCAAGAGTACACTACTGCAATTAATTTTTACTCTACTTCACTGTTCGACTGATCCGGAAAGAAAACCTTTTTTGCAAAATCTGCTATATGGATTTGAACTTCATGAGGACTCTCCTAAGAGAAATTTAGCTACAATTGAACTTTTGAAAAATAATAGAACCGTAAGTTTTGATTTTTTTTGCTGTAAAAACACTTATATTCAAAAGCAATTGCAATTAAGAGGTAATTTAATTTCAACAAATTACTATTATTTTTCAAATCCCTCTAGAATTCAACTTTTAGATTTAACAAACATTGACATTGATACTACGGAGGAAAAAGAATTAGAAGGTATTTTGGACATAAAAATACACAGCCTGCTTAATCCCAGTCAAAAAATTAAACTTAATACATACAATAAATTTCTTGAAGAATGGTATTATTTGCGACAAGAAATAAAGCAGCATTTAACAAAAACCAAGGAATACATGGAAGCCGAGAATTTAATATATGTATCTGACTATAAGGCTAGCAAAAAAGAAGAAAATAATCAAAATTTCCTGCTATGCAATATTAATGGTCTAGACATGGCAAAAATTTCTGAGGCAGAATTTTTTTTAAAAGACCTGTCAAAAAAAATATTTCTGGCTGCTCCATCAACTCAAGTGTTTACTTTTATAAATCGAGAAAGTCGAAATTTATTGTTTAAAAGTAAAGCTAGGGCAGACGAAGATTATTACTCGCAACTTAAAAATGCTAGAAGTAAACTTGTAAATTTATTCACTTATGATTTTTTGGCTGTGGATATTTTGATACAGGCTTTTAAAGATGCTTTTGATCTAGATAGAGAAGAAGTCGTAGAAACAGGAGAGTATGGTCATTATTATCAGAGACTAAAAAATGAGTTGAACCAGATGTTATTTAATAAAAAGATAAATATAGATAAAGATCTTAACGGCGTGAATTTTACACTAGATAGAAACGGTGAAACTATCGAACTCTCTCCAGAAGATCTTAGCCATGGAGAGTTGAAACGCTTAAGCATTTATATGTGGCTAAAACATCATAATATAGAAGATGCTATTGTATTAATGGATGAAATAGAAATTGCATTCCACCCCGATTGGCAATATCAAATCATTCAAGATTTACAAGAATGGGCACCGAACAATCAATATATTCTGGCAACCCACTCTTATGAACTCTGCCAAGCCTTGACTCCAGCCCATGTTAAAGAATTAGAACCTAAACTTATCCAGCAAGACCCCGAAAACTAGACATGAGTTTTAGTCCAGAACAGTTACAACGCCACTGTGAAATAATTCTTAGTTCTCGCAGAATTAGGAATAAAATAGTTGTTCTCTGTGAAGGTAAAGGGGGTGTCTGGGATCTGAAGGGTAGACCATCACCTCAATCTTATCGAAGAATGGCACAAATGCCAGATGCTAACTTTTATAATGCCTGTGTTCCTAAGTGGTGGCGGAACTATCGACCCGAATTTTTTAATTGTGGCGATCGCACAGATGTACTCGATACTTACTGCACTTTATTACAGTTACATAAAAACAACAGCGATAACTCCTATTTAAGTCCAGAAAAGCTGTTTGCGATTGTTGATTTAGATTTGCAACTTAAAACTATTGATAATTATCCGTTTTCAGATACAGAGGCAATTTTTCAGGATCTGTATGAACAAGCCAAGGTTAATCCTAAAAATGCAATAAATCATCGGATCTGGGTGACAGGGTTTATCTATAAGGAGTCCTACTTTCTGTTCCCGGAACTCCAACCTGTATTTGATAACTTTTCTGCTACTCCAATTTATAAAGATAATCCTGCTTTGCTGCAAACGATTTATATTGATATGGCAGATGGAATCAGTAATGATGCTAATTTGCGAGATAACTTACAACGAGCCTCAGAACGTCTTCGCTACTGTTCTGGATTAGATTGCCAGGGAGTCAATGAGTTGCGAGATTCCTGGAAAGATGAGTTTCAAAATGCCCCAGATGAGCAACGGAAGCAGGAGTTAATTTTTGCCTTATTGACGATTAAAAAAGCGAAGGAATACTGGAACCAATTTCATCCCCCTACTGATTGGAGTCGTCCGATTGAGGTTTATCGAGATCAACTTTCTTTGGAAATCGGGCGATTTTATGCCGAAAAAAGTAGTGATGTTCACTATCATCTTCCGTTTTTCTGGAAAACCTTATATGAAAAGGATTATCAGCAGCGCGGTTAACCAGGTATCTGATGAAAAGAAAGCATCATTAAGCTGTTCGGCATTTAAACCTTAATGTTAATAATGGTGAAATCCTTGCCGTAGTGCGTTAAGCGAAGCCATGCCGCAGGCTTTGCATCTTGCTCGCTACATCAAGCATCTTGCTCGCTACATCAAGCATCTTGCTCGCTACATCAAGCATCTTGCTCGCTACATCAAGCATCTTGCTCGCTACATCAAGCATCTTGCTCGCTACATCAAGCATCTTGCTCGCTACATCAAGCATCTTGCTCGCTACATCAAGCATCTTGCTCGCTACTAATACCCATATTTAAATGCATGACAGCTTACAATGGCGGGGTTGCATATCCACTGGGTAGGGGCGCACTGACGTGCGCCCGATTTAACGGTAAAAATTGCACAATTTTAGCTGGGTTACGCCAGTCGTGGCGTGGCACACCTAAGCAAAATGGATTAGCATTATGCACAAGAAACCCGTACAATTAAGGGCTAAGGTTCCCTTACTACAAACCAAATCTACCAGCATCGAAAGCGCGATCGCACACCGTACACCCTACCCCGACACTCCTGCTGTTACAATTTTTTTGGGTAAAAATTTTATAGATTCAGCAAATGGCATCGTTAAGAAACGTTTTAGTATCGGGGATACTGCTGTTCCTGCTATCTCCCTTAGTTGCTTGTTCCCCAGCTTCTGAAACGGGGAATGAGACAACGGTTGAACCGTTAATCGCTGGGGCGATTCCCGATCAAGATCCGGAAAAGTTGCAACGGCTGTATGACAAGTTAGCAAATTACCTGGAAACGGAGTTAGGTGTACCCGTCGAATATAAACCTGTAACCGACTATGCGGCGGCGGTGACAGCGTTTCGAGTGGGAGATCTGGATCTCGTCTGGTTTGGTGGCTTAACTGGCGTACAGGCGCGATCGCAGGTTGAAGGCGCAGAGGCGATCGCCCAACGGGATATTGATGCTGAATTTACCAGTGTATTTATTGCTAATAAAAATAGTGAACTCCAACCGATTCAGGATATCCAAGAATTATCCAAATTAAAAGGATCAACCTTTACCTTTGGCAGTGAATCCTCCACATCAGGGCGGTTAATGCCTCAGTATTTTTTGGAACAAGCCGGGGTGACACCAGAGGATTTTCAAGGAGAGGTCGGTTTTTCCGGTTCCCATGATACCACAATTCAACTGGTTGAAGCCGGGAGTTATCAGGCGGGGGCATTAAATTCTCAAGTCTGGAAAAGCCGCGTGGAAGCTGGAGACGTGGATTTAAATAAAGTGGATGTGATTTGGGAAACGCCAACCTATTATGATTATCATTGGGTGATTCATCCCGATGTAAAGTCACGCTATGGCGAAGATTTTTCCCAGAAAGTGCAAGCCGCCTTACTCAAGCTTGACCCGAATAACCCCGAACACCAAGAAATTTTAGACTTATTTGGTGCTGATAAATTTATTTCCACAGAAAATTCCAATTACGCTCAAATTGAAAAAGTCGGTCGTCAAATTGGCAAAATTAAATGAGCGATTCGTCGCCAATTTTTCAGCTAAACGGTGTAACTCAGCAATTTGGTCGCTTAACTGCCCTAATGGAGATTAATCTCACGCTTTACCCTGGCGAACGGGTGGCATTAGTCGGGTCAAGTGGGGCGGGAAAAAGCACCCTATTGCGTTTGTTGAATGGGACATTGCAACCCAGCCAAGGAGAAATTTGGGCATTAGGGTACAATCTTTCCCAAATTTCAACTCAGAGATTACGCCAAGTGCAACGGCAAATTGGTACAGTCTATCAGCAGTTTCATTTAGTGGATAATTTGCGAGTGATTCACAATGTTAATGCTGGACATTTAGGACGGTGGTCATTGTTTAAAGCTGCTTTATCGCTATTGTTTCCGTTAGAGGTAGAAACAGCGCATCAGGCGTTAACTCAAGTGGGAATTCCGGATAAACTTTATACCCGCACTGATCAACTTTCAGGGGGACAACAGCAGCGAGTGGCATTAGCGCGAGTTCTCATCCAAAATCCCTTAGTGATTTTAGCCGATGAACCGATTTCTAGTCTTGATCCGGAGTTGAGTCGAGAGGTAATAGAGTTGCTATGTCAAATGAGTGAACAGGGCGGTAAGACTTTGGTTACTAGCCTACATTCGGTTGATTTTGCCCTGAGGTATTATCATCGCCTTATTGGATTAAAAATGGGAAGAATTTTATTTGATAGTTCAGCTACAAATGTTTCGTCAGAAATGATTGATCAGTTGTATAAAATATAATACAGCGCTTTGCGCTGTAATAAAGTACAGTAGATCAAAGTCCCCCTTCAGATCCCCCTCCCGTCCCCCTATTTGATCCCCCTTCCGTCCCCCTTCAAAAGGGGGAGACCAAAGGATGCTTCGCTTTTTGTTCCATGGGGGAAGCCAGAGGATGCTTCGCTTTTTTGGCTTATGGGATTTAGGGGGATCGACAATGTACCGCATAGCTGTTAGGACACATCATTTATGTAGAGACGCGCCATGGCGCGTCTCTACAATGGTGCCGAAAGTCCTAATCGATGTGTCTACTGCTATATCATAAATTACATTATATTTAAGCCCCTAAACCTCTTGCTTAAGTACGACTAACGTAATATCATCAAAAACTTTTTGCTTACCAATAAAGTGCCGCAGATTATCAATAATCGCATCTTTAATAGCGTTGGCGGATTTATCCCAGTTTTGACTAATCACATCGCACAATCGTTCTAAACCATATTGTTCATTCTCCATATTTTCAGCTTCAGGAATACCGTCTGTGTAGAGGACAATGCTGTCACCAGGGTGTAATTCAATTAACGCCCGATCAATAAAATCAGCAATGTCATCATCTAAGGCGATCGGAAACCCCAAATCCATGGTATCAATTCGCTCAATAATGCCCCCAGCCCGCACCACGATAGATTCTTCATGTTGACCACTAATACTAACTTTGCCATCGGTATAGTTGAGAATGGCTAAGGTCAAGTTACGATCCGAATTCATCCGTTGCACATTTTTGTAAAGCGTGCGATTAAGGGTATCGAGAAACTTCACCGGATCACGTTCCCGAATTTCGTCTAGGGTGCGAACAACAGTTTGGGTCATCATCATTAAAATACCACTTTCTAACCCGTGTCCCGTTACATCGCCAATACCAATGGTGACTACATTATCTGTGCAGAGGATGTCGTAGTAATCACCACCAACTTCGTCAGCCGGTTCCATAAACCCAGCCAGATCTAATCCTTCAATGGCTTCTAATTCATCCGGATTAGGCAGAATCATATATTGCAATTGACGGGCGACGTCAAGTTCAGCACTCATCCGCAGGTTTTCAGCTTTGAGTTTTTCGTTGAGTTGACTAATTTCCTGATTGGCGTGGGCGAGTTCAGCGGTGCGTTCTTTCACTTTGTCTTCTAAGTTACGGGCATAATCTTCTAATTTTTGATAGGAAATCATCAGATTTTGCCACAAAACCTGACCGACGCTCAACGTCGCCGCAACAACTACGGCTAATAAAGGGGTAAAGACAGGAACTAACCAACCATAGAGAAAGGCAGAATAGGAACTGACGACAATAATTACGACCGCAATTAATAACCCCAAAAGAGTCATCCAGCGTCTACGGATATAGAATGAGCCAAGGGTAGCGCTGTATCCTGACCAAACAACAATCAGTAGCCAGTGTATGGGTTTCGTCGTTGCCCGTAACATCGGACGCCCTGATACAGCGGCACTGAGAATCTGACTGGTGATATTAGCGTGGATGACCACACCGGGCATTAAGTCTGTCGGGACAGCTAAGTTGCTATTATAAGGGGTAAGATAGTTATCATTAAGACTGGGCGCTTTTGCCCCAATAAAAACGATGCGATCGCGGAAAAAGTTTTCGGGGATGCGGTTCTCCAAGACATCGGTCATGGAAATATTCGGAAAGCGATCCAGTCCGCCGCGATAATTTACCAGGATTTGATACCAACCTAAATCCGATTCTTTGTAGAATCCATCATTTTTACTCAGGGGAATAAAGGTAGCTTGACCTAAACCGAAGATTTGTTTTTCAGGATTGAGCGCTTCTAATTCAATGTCTTGGTCGGCTAAATAATCTAACGCCAGTTTTACGCCAAAGCCTTGCATTAAACCACTCTCAGCTTCACCGAGGACAAGAGCGCGGCGAATTTTGCCATCGTTATCCAGGAACATATCATTAGCCGCCACTTGATCTTTGTCGGCTAACGTCGGTGGCGGATCGATAGTATCTCCAGCAATTTTGTTAATTCCAATTAGGTTTGGGGTAGTTTTAAACACCTCAACCCGTTCTTCATGTCCCGGTTCTACGGGTAAATCTCGATAAATATCTAACCCGATCGCGTTAGGGTTTTTGGCTTTGATATTTCGGAGCAGTTTTGCCATGACTTGATCGGACATGGGCCACTGCACCACATAATCAATATCTTCTTCATCAATCGTGACGATCGCAATTCGCTCATCAACGGGTTCTTGGGGACGCAGGAGAAAGAATTGATCTAAAATCAACCATTCTAAAACCCGAAAAATACCCAGATAACTGCCCGCAATAATAAAACCTGCCACACAAGGCGTAATCAGCAAAACCCCTTGCCAGCGTTGAAGGAATGCCTGTAGAGGCGTGTCAGGGTTCATCTGAATTGTTGACCCCTCGCTTTGTTCAAGGGCTTGATTTTTAGTCTTGGTTAATGAGTCATCACCCATGTTATATTCGTTTCAACCCTGATCATGTTGTTTTATCCTTTCAATAAGTAGTGTCGTGGCACACCTTAATTGGTGGATTAGCTTGGGTTCGTAGTAAGGGCTTTAGCCCTCTCCAGCTATGCGTTAAAGCACTAAAGTGCTTACTACAAACAAAGCCTCCTGCCTTCTAGAAAACAAAAGGTTGAGATGCGATCGCTTCTAGGTCAACTTGTTCTAATAAATCGTGCCATTCGGTACTATAGGTTTCATTCTTCGGTTCAGATTGTTGAGCCTCAACTAAAACCTGCAACGTATCATACCAGATCCCTGCCTCGGCATACTTAGTTGCCAGCTTCACGGGAGATTCGACAAACTCTTGCTCATTGACCGTATTTTCAACCCGCTTTATCCATCCTGTCACGGCATAATTATCGGGTCTCAGAATTCCACCGGGTTCAATGGGAGCAAAATACCACAAATAATTCTTATCGATTTCCAATCCCGGTGTGTCTGGCGGTAGGGTAATCGCCATGACTCCACCTTGGGGAGAGACATTTAAGATGGTGTGATAATGAGAATTCCCCGCTTCATCTTGGATACTAAAAAAGACCTTCCGTGCGCCAATTGGAGGCAAATAAACATAGATTGTGGGACGAGGTGACACCGTGCGTCCATGTTTCGTCGGCGGAACTAATGCGGTAAGTGCAGGAATATCACTGACCGGATTTTCTTCTAATGTTTCTACATCCACTGGGGTTGGGGGAACTGAATCTTCACTGGGGAGAAATAGTTCAACATCACCTCGGATACCTCCACCAGCGCTGGTATAGGGGTTTTTCCCATCAGCCGGTAAACTAAATTCCACATCCTCTCTAGTTCCACCTGCTACACCACTACGAGGTGCGGAACCACCGGGTAAGCTAAATTCCACATCTCCTCTAGTTCCACCTGCTACACCACTACGAGGTGCAGAACCGCTAGGTAAGCTAAATTCCACATCTCCTCTAGTTCCACCTGCTACACCGCTACGAGGTGCGGAACCACCGGGTAAGCTAAATTCCACATCTCCTCTAGTTCCACCTGCTACACCACTACGAGGTGCAGAACCGCTAGGTAAGCTAAATTCCACATCTCCTCTAGTTCCACCTGCTACACCACTACGAGGTGCAGAACCGCTAGGTAAGCTAAATTCCACATCTCCTCTAGTTCCACCTGCTACACCGCTACGAGGTGCGGAACCACCAGGTAAAGCAAACTGCACATTTCCTCTGACGCCCCCAGCGACACCACTACGAGGTGCGGAATCTTGGGGAAGACCAAACTGCACCTGACCTCGCACACCCCCACCAACAGGGCTTTTCGGAACATTATCGTCGGGAAGACTGAAGTCTACACTGATCAGGTTATTGTTGATGGGATGTTCCGACTCTAAGGGGACAAAACGTGCTAAAGCAGCATTGGCTGTTAATAAGAAAATTGTCCCGGTTACTGTAGCGGATAAGAGAGTTTGGCAGATTGCTGGAGTCATGGTCAACTTTCCTTGAATGCTTGTAGCCTATAGCCAATTACCGATCAGAACGAACGATGCCCAAAAATAGGGATGTTGGTATAAGGGTTCTTTGAGAAGACTAAGCTGTGCTTGTCGCAATGCTTCAGCTTTGCTTACCTTCAGATCCGTTAGTTGATGATAAAATTCCTGCATCATAATCGAGGTGGATTCATCACTCACTGACCAGAGACTGGCGATTGTACTTTTGGCACCCGATCGCAGGGCAAATCCTGCTAAACCTAATGTAGCGCGATTATCTCCGGCTGCGGTTTGACAGGCACTCATGACTAATAGTTCAATCGGTTTCAGTAGCCCTAACCGCCGTTTTTGAAAGATTAGGTCGAAGTCTTCAATGGAAATGCGATCGCTCCAGGTGAGCAGAAAGGTTTCTTCAGGATTAGAACTGAATTGACCGTGAGTCGCCAAGTGAACGATAGGGAAGGATTCGTTGTTAATCAGTTCTTTAAATGTAGCAAAGGTAAAGGTTTCATTGAATAGCACTTTAGAGTTGACTTGTTGCGATACTTGTGCTATCTCTTCATCAACTCCTGGTAAGGGATTAAACCCTTGACGAGCTTCGGTTAATCCAGCAGCTAATAAACTCAGTTCTTCTTGGGGAAGTCCTTGGGGAAACAGTTGTAATCCGGGACTAAAGACAACCCGATATTTTTCTAGGACATACTGTTGTCCATCATAGAGTACCGCCATGGGTAAGTTGCGGAGAAAGCCATCAGGGACAAACACCAACGTCTGGATATCTTGGCTAGTCATCGCCGCTTCAGCGGGTTGGATTAACCAGTTATACACCTGTTGAGAGAGTTTTAACCGTTCGTTTCTGGGATAGCCGGGAGACAGTCCGGAATACAGTTGTGTCAGGGTTGCTTCCACTTCAGCTTGGGTGAGTTGAGTGGCGTAGTGGGTGAGGGGTTGATTGGGAATCGAGAGGATAACTTCCAGGCGATCGGGTAATATAATTGGATAAATCACCGCTGCTTGGGTATCAATTTCTTCTAAAGCAACCGGATTAGTATCTAAACAGGCATCTTGGAAAAAGTTATCCAGTTCGGCTAATTGCAACGCTTCCATCACCTCACGGGCTTGTTGCAAGTTGGCTTGATTATCCCCTTCTGTTAAAAGTAAGCTGACAAGTTGGCGATAGAGGGGTTCAATCCCTTCTTTAAAATCGAACTGCACATCGGAACTAATCGCGATTAAATCACTGCGTAGGGATTGGATATTATCAAAGGCAATTTTATAGGCGGCGAGGGCTTCGTTGGTTTTGCCTTGTTTTTGCAGAATTTCACCCAATTGTGCGCCCGCCCGTGCTGCGATATCGTCGGCGTTAATTTCTTGAGCGAGTTTTAGTGCTTGTTGGGAGAGGGTTTTGCTATCGTCTAATGTTCCATTCGCCTGATACAGTTTAGCCAATTGATAGAGGGCATAAGCTTCGGCTCTAGGATCATTAATTTGTCGGGCTTGGTTAACGGCTTTCGCCAAGAGTTTTGATGTATCCACTGCCAAGGAGTCTGACATCCCGGCTTCATCGTATTCCATCAAACTCTCTGCCAGATTAATTTGGGCATAAATTGCCGGACGCGAGGCAGACAGTTGGTTAACTTTAGGGGTGACAATAGGGATGAATTCTTGGGCGACATCCCAGCGTTGTAACTCGATTAACATCCGCAATTGATTCAATTGCGCTTCGAGTTGAGTTAGGGAATCAGGGGTTAATTCGGCGGCTTGTTGATAGTACGTCCAAGCCACGGCATATTCTTGTAAATCTCGGGCGACATTGCCAATGCTAAATAGTGCCTCACTGGTATCTTGGGGTGAGTTTAACTGTTGACTAATTTGCCAACTGGCTTCTAACGCAGCTTTCGACTGGCGCAGTTGACCCAGGGTTTGTAATGCTACACCTAAACTTCTCAATCCCTTGGCTTTCAGCAGACTATTGGGTTCGTTTTGTAACTCACTCACCAATTGTTCCAACAGAGATTTTGCCCGTCGATATTTCCCTAAGGCTTGTAAGGCTTGGGCTTGGTTAATTTGGCTGATTAATTGTCCGGTTTGATCGTCTGCCTGTTCATAAATAGAGGCGGATTGTTTCCAGGTATCTAACGCGGTTTGGCTTTGTCCTTGCAGCAGGTGAATATTGCCTTGAGTATTCAAGGCTTGGGCAAGGAGTAAGCGGGTATTGTTATCAGTATCCGGTTGAGATTGTAACAGCTTTAAACTTTGTGCGATCGCGCTTTGGGCAGATTCCGTATTTCCTAACTCTTTATACGCCAACGCCAGGTAATTCAGCGCCTGGGCTTGTTTCAGGATAAACCCTTCTGCGGCATACGTCTCGGCTGCTTCTTGCCATACTCTTGCTGCTTGGTCAAATTGTCCAGCTTGATAATAAAGTTTCCCCTGTTCAACTAAATCTGATGGTTCAACCGTTTGGCTGTAGAGAGGTTCCATGGGGAGTCCTAATGTTTCCGCCCGGTTCTCGACAATTTCCTCCGTCTGATTCCCCATACCCAACGGAGGATAAGCCGCCGTTGCTGGCAACTTGGGTGATTGTAAAGATAGGGTTAGGAAAAAAGCACCCAGAATCAAAGCAATAAAAGAACGGGGGCGCTTCAGCCAACCCTTAAGTGTTTTGTTTAGGTGAGAATAGGTTTTACTCATAGTCATTCATTTATGCATCTCTTAAATAATTCGTAGGGGCGCACCGACGTGCGCCCTTTGCCCTTTTCTCACAGACGTGCGCCCTATTCATCGACATATACCCTGATATTGCTCAAAATTTAAATTCCTCTAAATCCCCTTAAGCTGTTATGCATTTAAACTGTGATAAGAGCATTACCCTTATTTTTCAGTTTGCGTCCCCAATTAATAACTAGCTTGTCTTCATTTAAAAGTTGATGCAATAAAGACTCTAACTCTTCAATGGATTCAAAAAGCCGATTGGCAATATATTCTTTAGCTGAATGCCAGACTAATTCAATTAAGTTATAATCTGGACTATACTCGGGCAAATATTCAAGATGAATATTTGGCATTTCAGCTTCAATTTTATCAATGTACTCTTCTTTTTTGTGAAAGCTGGCGTTGTCTAATATAATAACAATTTTGGCTCCCTTTTCGGTAAAGTCTTCTCTTTTATTTCCGGCTTCTACCCATTCATTGATTACCTCTTCATAGAAGCTTTTTAAAACTTTGTAAAAGTTGTTTGAATTGCTTGTATCTAGAAATTCGACAAATCTCTTCTTATCTGAATGACGCATACACCCCATGACATTGACCCTTCGACTTCGCTCAGGGTCAACCCTTCCCTTTCTTCGGTCTCCTCTAACTCGTTTCCGCTTTCCTTTTTTACACCAATCTTTTCTTCTAATTACCCTTAAACTAAATCCACTTTCATCCCAAAACCATACCTGGAGACGTTCTGGACTATCTTTTTCTATTTTTATATATGCCTCTATTTTTTCTTTAAACGCTTCTCTTTTTTTGGCGTTTCTCTTCGCTTCTAAGCTATACTTTGTCCAAAGGTAAGCGTACTTTTTTCTCTGTAATATCCTCCGAACCTGTGAACCACTTAAATGAATTCCTGTTTTTTCCTCTAAATACTTAGCCAATCTTTGAGTTGTCCATCGACCAAATTCATATCCAAACTCTTCGGGACTTTTTTCAATTGTTTCCAGTAAAATATCAATATATTTATCTGTGGATTTTTGATGGTTCCCTGACATTCTTTTATCTCTGAGACTTTCCAAATCATCTTGGTCTCCATGAACGCACCAATAACATACTTTGTTTTGTGAGCAACCAATAAACTCGGCAATTTCTTGTTGTGTTTTTCCATCATTCAGCAACAATAGTATTAGGATTCTTTCTCTAATATCTGCATTGCTCTCTGTTTTCAGAGTAATTTGGAGTTTTTCTTTTTGCTCGGGTTTCAGATAATTTTTAGCTGGCATGTTTTTTTATTTTTTCGGATTTCCTATTTTGATTATACCCTATTTAAATGCCGAACAGCTTAAAAGTTCACCCTGACCTAGCTTTTATACCCAATCCGGGTTAACCACCCCCTTTATCAGTAGGAACAAGGCAACAGGCAATAGGCTTTCATCGGCTAAGGGATCAACTGGGTTCTCAAGGCGGATTGGGTATTACACAAAGATTGCGCTACTATCAATAAAAAATGAGAACGTATGAATCAGTGTCAGCCTCAGCAGGTCTGCATTGTCACAGGTGGTAACTCAGGTGTCGGTTTGATGACTGCTGTGGGTCTCGCCCAATTCGGTCATCATGTATTCATCGCCTGTCGCTGTGCAAGCAAAGCAGAGAAATCTGTCAATTATATTCGCTCCTCCACCGGAAATTCCCAGGTTGAGTTTTTGCCACTCGATTTAGCCTCCCTGGATTCAGTTCGTACATTTGTGGAACTGTTTCAGGATAGACAGCTCCCACTGCATTTATTAGTAAATAATGCGGGTGTTTTCAATGCCAGAGGCAGAACTAAAGAAGGATTTGAACTCATTTGGGGAATTAACTATCTGGGTCACTTTCTACTGACAAATTTGTTACTGGAAACGCTCCAAAATTCAGCTCCAAGTCGAATTTTCATGGTTGCCTCGGACTTAGCATTACGCCCCACTTCTATCAAATGGGAGCGTTTTGTCAAGAAGACACCGTTTAATTTTATAGAACTGTATGCCGTATCAAAATTATGCTTATTGATACTGACTCAAGAACTGTCACGGCGATTAGAGAATACCAACGTAACTGTTAACGCGATTCATCCCGGATTTGTGCAATCTAATATAACCTTAGGGCATCGCTTAAGCAAGTATTTAGGCATCGGTATTTCACCCCAAGAAAGTGCTTCTGGGTTGCTGAATTGTGCAACATCTCCTGATTTTGCAGCGGTAACGGGTAAGTTTTTTGATTATCAGCAGAACGAAATCGAACTTCCTGATCTAGCAAAAGATACTGAACTCGGTCAACAGTTGTGGGAACAGAGTGGCTTGTGGACAGGCTGTCATCAATACAATCCGAAAGCACCCGCCAAACCTGAGACGACTGTTGGACTTTTGGAACCCTATTCGCTGGCATTGAGTCCCCCTGAACTCGGTTCCCTTACCCAAGCTATTGTTAAAACTGTATTGCCTAACCCCCCGCTAAAAAATCAATTTTATCATTTTATTGATCTTTTAATTAAACTCAAAATTGGAGGGATGGTTCTACTTTTTAATCAACTTCGCAAAAAAGAGTTTTATATGGAAAGGCATCTTGATTCAGACGCTGTTTGGGCGATCTGCCAGGATAAAAATTTACGACAGAAATTGAACGAGTATTTGGGTGAATCGATAGTCTTGTGGCGTTCAGAAATTTGGGTTAATTATCCCTCGCAACAACTGATTCCATTTTGGCATCAAGACTCCTATCCCAATCTGCTTCAAGGCGAAGGGAAAACGATCAATGTCTACATTGCACTAACCGAGGTTAATGAACGGAATGGGTTTGAGTATATCCCTAATTTTCAACTCACTCCGGATGTCTCTGTGAAAATGAAAGACCCATTTAGTGGCAATCGCTTGTTTAATTTGCCAGAAGACTTAGAACAGCAAGCCGTTCCTGTGGTTTTGCGTCCTGGAGAATTTGTTTTATTTACCGACCAACTCATGCATCGTTCGATTCGCAATACCAGTGGTCAAGTTCGGCTAGCCCTCACCCTGCGGCTTACTCAACCCTCTGTTCAGATCGTGTCAAGCTATAGTCCTATTTACAGTAAGCCTGTTTTGTTATAAATCCTGCTAACATGAAATATAAGTAGTTGGACAAAATTAAATCAGGGAACAGGGAACAGTAAGTAGTCGGACATTCTAGTATTTAGGGTGATAAATAATGAAACGCAGGTTTATTGAAAACATTTATTCAAGTTAGGAGACATTTGAAATGTCCTTTAAAAAGTTTCTGGCAATTGGCACAACTCTAGTCTTGGTAGGGGGTGGCGCTGCTTATCTCTACGCCAAAGGTTTCTGGGGAGTCGCCGACACCCCAGCCGCCAGTGCTAAAGTTATTCCCGATGAAGCGGTGATGGCGGGCTTTATTTCCACTGACCCTCAATCCTGGATGAAGTTGCAGAAGTTTGGTACGCCCGAACTGCAAACGTTAGTGAATCAGAGTCTGGAAAATTTACAAGCAGAAACCTTTAAGGATTCCCAAATTAGTTACGAGGAAGATTTAAAACCGTGGTTGGGGAATGTAATGGTCGCGGTTTTACCAACTACTTCGGCTGAAGCAGTAGAGGACTCCAATCTGTTGACAGTTGTTACGATTAAAAATAAGTTCAGTCTGTTAAAGTTTGCTAACCAGTTGAAAACTGAGGAAAAACTGGGAAGAACTGATGAGATTGACTATAACGGGTTTACGATTGTGGAGACAATCGACGAGGGGCAAACCTTCTATTCAGCAGTTTTGAGACAGCATTTGGTCATATCCGAAGACTTGAAACCTGTACAATTAGCGATTGATAGCTATAAGGGAGAACCGTCTCTGGCTAGCGAAGGGAATATTGCCAAACTATTCTCCCAGGATATGGATCTGCTCAACCCCGTTGCTAAGTTTTATATCCCTGACTATACTGCTTTTGTGCAAGAAATGGTTGCTAATAATCCAGGAGTTGCTCCCTTACCACCTGCTACCTTAGAACAATTGCAAGCGTTTAAGTCAGTCAAAATGGGGGTAGGAATTGATGACGTAGGAATCCGGCTGAAAACCATTGCCAATGTTGAACCCTCGGATATTCAAGTCGAATTTCAGCCCAATCCCGGTCAAATTATCAGTCAATTTCCCGCTTCAACGATGATGCTGTTAACCGGAAATGGAATTAGTCAGGGATGGGAAATAATGAGCCAATCCGCCCAAACCGATCCCCAATTACAGCAAGGACTCAACAGCCTCAGAAGTGCCGCCAATAGCATTAATTTAGACGTGGATCAGGATATCTTTGGCTGGATGGATGGGGAATTTGCCATCGGCGTGATTCCCTCCAGGGAAGGGATACTCGCCCCCATCGGCTTTGGCGGAGTAATCGTCTTTCAAACCAGCGATCGCGCCACCGCCCAAGCTACGTTAACTCAACTCGATACCCTCGCCCAACAGAATACTATTCAAGTTTCACCCACAACCGTTCAAGGAGAATCGGTTACCGAGTGGACAATTCCAGGACAAGGAACCTGGTTAGGACATGGTTGGCTAAACCAGAACTCACTGTTTATCGCCATTGGCGAACCAATAGTAGAAAAAATGCTGGCGAATCCTGAACCGTCTCTGGATCAAAGTGAGTCGTTTATTACGGTAACGGAAGCTTTACCTGAATCTAACAGCGGTTACTTTTATTTAGATATGGATAAAACCATGACAGTGGTGAATGATTTTCTCGAAAATACCACCCCAGACACACCCGAACCTGACCCTGATACTCAAACCGCTTTAGCTATTCTAAATTCCGTGCAAGGGATCGGCGGAACCGTGACTCAAGACAACCCCTCTACTCATATTTTTGAAATGATTGTTACGCTTAAGCCTAAAACAGAAAACTAAGCAAAAAAAAGGCAGAGGGCAAAAGACCATTACTCACCTTTCGCTCAAGCCACTATAGCAATTTTCAATTGGGTGAGGTACAGTCATAGAGTTGGTAAAAACTCAAGCGATGAAAGCTTATTCGACCATTTTTCGTCAAAAAATCCTGGAGACTTACGAAAGCACTCCTATCTCACAGCGCCAGCTTGCGAACAAGTTTTCAGTAGCCCTCAGTTTCATTCAGAAGCTGCTTAAACAGAGCTAGAGGAAGTAAGCCCAACAAGCGGGGTCAAAATGTTTCAGTTATTGGAGCTATATCTCTTAAAAAAGTTGTGACTTCAATCAACTTAGTCGGGGGAATTGACGGTTTAACGTTTGAAGCCTTTATCATTCAAAAACTTGTTCCAGAACTTTGGGAAGGAGCAGTTGTCTGGTTAGATAACTATAGCACTCATAAAGGAGAAGCTATCGCCAAAGCGGTTCGAGAAGCGGGAGCAGAGATTATATATCTACCGCCCTACTCCCCCGATTTTTCCCCAATTGAAAATTTTTGGTCAAAAGTAAAATCGTGTCTTCGCTCTTGGGGAGCTAGAACTTATCAAGCTTTAGAAGAAGCCCTAGTTCAAGCTTATAGTCAGGTGACAGAACAAGATTTTATCAACTGGTTTACACACTGCTGTTATTGTACCTCACCCAATTGAAAAACGCTATAGAACAACGCCTTACTCCCCCAAAAATTAGAGATCATTAGAAATAAAGTAGGACTCAACCCATCCAAAACCAGTCAATTCCCATGAATTGAGTTATCCTCAAAATAAATACCTTAACAAACAACTCAGCAAAACCGGGCTAAACCGATGAGATTCATCAGTCCAAAAACTGACTTTGCGTTCAAGAAAATCTTTGGCTCAAACGAGAGTAAGGACATTCTAATTTCCTTCCTCAATGCCATGATATACTGCGGTAATTACGTCATCCAGGACTTAGAAATTATCGAACCCTATAATCCTGGCAATGTGGTCGATTTAAAAGATAGTTATCTGGATGTTAAGGCAGTATTAGCCGATCAAACAACTGTAATTATTGAAATGCAACTTTGGAATGTTGAAGCCTTTCAAAAACGAGTCATTTATAACTTGTGTAAAACCTACACCAATCAGGTCAAGTCGGGACAGGGATATTCTTATCTAAATCCGGTCATTGCTTTAACCATCACTGACTTTAAATTATTCTCATCAACGGAAAAAGTAATTAACTGTTTTTACTTTCAAGAAGCCGTCGAACACTTTGCCTATCAGGAGCATGAGTTAAAGCTAGTGTTTGTGGAACTCCCAAAATTCACGAAGAAGCTGGAAGAGTTGGAGACAGTAATCGATAAGTGGATCTACTTTATCAAAGAAACGTCTAACTTAGAAATCATTCCTGAAAACCTGAGAGAAGTACCCCAAATTGAAAAAGCCCTAACTATAGCGAATCAAGCTAGTTTGAGTGTTGAAGAGTTGGAAGAAATCCAAAAAGAAGAAATATTATTGGAGGACAGGCGAGGGGAATTGAGTCTAGCCAAAAGGGAAGGAATAGAAGAGGGAATAATAGAGGGAATCACAAAAGGCGAAAGAGCTTTACTATTGCGACAGATTGAGCGTCGTTTTGGAGAAATACCTGCTGACGCGATCGCATCAATTAAAGCCTTGACGCCCCCAGATTTAGAACGTTTAGGAGAAGCACTGTGGGATTTTAATACCCGTGAGGATTTACTCAACTGGCTGTCTTGATTGATAATGAACAATAAAACATTACCCGTTACCTACACCGACATCGAAGCCGCTGTTAAGCGCTTGAGAACCCACGCTCATATTACACCCGTTCTCACCTCCACCACCGTCAACCAACGTACCCAAGCTCAAGCCTTCTTCAAATGTGAGAACTTCCAACGCACAGGTTCCTTTAAATTTCGTGGTGCATTTAACGCCCTATCTCAACTCTCAACTGCCCAGAAACAAAGGGGTGTAATCACCTACTCATCCGGAAACCACGCCCAAGCGATCGCCCTATCCTGTCAATTGCTCAACATTCCGACAACCATTGTCATGCCAGAAAATGCCCCAGATGTCAAGCTAGCGGCAACTCGTGGTTATGGCGCTGAAGTGATCCTCTATGAACCAGCAGAAACCATCCGAGAGGAACTCGCCAAAAAACTAGCCGCCGAACGACATCTGACGATTATCCCACCCTACGACCACCCTGATATTATCGCCGGACAAGGTACCGTTGCCAAAGAACTGATTGAACAAATCGGTCAACTGGATATCTTACTCGTCTGTTGTGGTGGCGGTGGTTTACTCTCCGGCTGTGCGATTACCGCCAAAACCTTATTCCCTAATTGCCGAGTGATTGGCGTCGAACCCGAACGCGCTGATGATGCTACCCGCTCTTTTTACAGCAAAACCCTCCATAAATGCCATAACCCAGATACCATTGCTGATGGCGCTCGTACCCCATCTTTGGGTCAGTTTACCTTTCCCTTAGTCCTCAATTACGTCGATGACATGATCACTGTCTCCGAAGATGCCATTCGTCGCACCCTCACCTTCTTATGGGAACGCCTAAAAATTGTCGTTGAACCCACAGGCACACTCGCCGCCGCTGCTTTACTCGAAGGACAAATCACCGCACCCGGAAAGCGAATCGGCGTGATTATTAGCGGTGGCAATGTAGACCTGACAAAATTACCTCAACTGTTGGGTACTAGGTAACACGTTTATACCAATAAGGCGGACATAATAGAAGCAAGGATTAAGCTCAAAAGCTAGAGGTTTATTCTTAACGGTGGTGAAATTCGACAACATTTTCTCGAATTACCACATCATAGTGACTATAGAAGTCTTGACCCAATAATCCTACCTCTAAATCCACACCCCCAATCGCGACTTTTATATTCTGTTGAACGGCTTCTCCGACAGCGATAGATTTAACTTGACCAATGGCAAATTTAACCCCCTTAGCACTAGCTGTATCGGCAGTAATTTCACCCTCTGGAACTACACCCAGACGCTGCGCCATGACTTGAGTAATGACTGTACCACTTGCCCCTGTATCAACAACCATGTTAAAGGTCTGTTCGCCATTAAAGGTTACTTCAATCACGGGGGTTTGACCAATTCGCTGCTTGATTGGCGCTTTAACGATTTTGGCAGTTTCTCTATTTCCCGGTAACGGGTTCTCGGATGTCGCCGGATTTGCCTGATCTGTGTCTGAGGAATCCGGGGATTTCGTAACTGTTTTGGTGGCGACACTGAGGGGTTCAGGATCAGGGAGACGAGGACGAGTGGCTTGTTGTTGGGCAATGTTAAGATTGCGTTTATATTCAGTGATTTTCGATTGCGCGATCGCATAGTTGGGACTAGACGATGACACTGATTCTAAAAGCGCGATCGCCTCTTGCCAACGGCTGATCACTAACTGCCAATCATCAAACGATTGAGCCGATTGACTAATCGTCGCCGCACTATAGGCAGCATCTAGCGCTTGTTTATAAAGTTCTGTCGCAGTTGGCTGTGTCTCAGTTTCTGCCGATTCCGGAGGTGTCGAGGGTTGAGGGGAAACCCTGGGCGTTGTCGAGGTAACAATGGGTTGCGAGGAATCCTCCATACGCCCTGAGGACTCCAAACGGCTACAAGCCCCTGTGGTTAAGGCTAAGGTGCCAGAAATAAACAGAATGACGACGCGATCGCAAGATGACATAGGCTCAAAAAGCTCTTCATGAACCGCTTCTAAAAACCTAGACAAACCTACCCATCAGTAATTCTGCCTTGGTATAAGTCCACGGTGTAACTTTTGGTCGATAACCGTTAACGCTTGCGCTTGGCTGATACCCGGCATTGTTGCTCGATATCAGCCTTAACCAACGGCTCCCAGTTAGAGACGCTATAGTAATCGTGTCTACGATTGACTACAGGGCATCGACCAATAAAATTATTAAATTGATGTAGAGCGCTCCATACGTGCTTTCTCGGATTCACTCCGAGATAGGCGGACACAGAGCGCGGCAATCTCTCGCTATACTTCATGCCTCTTCTAGCAATTGCTAGGGCAGCTGCCACATCAGATGATAGTCCATACATCCGACTATATTTAACACAGCCTATCAAACTCGTGTAAGCTGGATTGCACAACTTTATAGTTATTCCTCGGTTGGATAAAATCGATGACAAAATCTGATAAAAACGACTGTATGCCCAGGCAGAAAGCATTCTAGCATATTTTTTCCCACGCTCTCTTAATTGAGCTTTCTTGGTGGAAAAATCCAAGCTTTCGCACAGAACGGGGCAGGCAAAATTCCTGGCTAAAGCTGCCAATTTCAAACAAACATCGACAATTTGAGCATCTTGTTTACCTTTGGGTAAACCCGTCTGAAAAGGAATAGTTCCCTGAGCTTTTAAATTTCCTTGACCATCAACATAAGCCCAACCGATAGAACTAGGATTTAGATCGATACCCAAGGCACCATACTTAATTGCTCGGCTAACTTTCTCCACCGCGGCGGGCGTGAATTGAACAGAGACAACCCAACGATTATCCTTTCTATAGAAGTGCCATGTTTTCGCACCACTATTGGGTAATCTATTAATCTGACGGGAGAAGCTGCCAATTTTTGATGTGACATATTTCCCAAATTTGGCTTCCAGACAATCGGGAACTCTCAACACCTCGGCTTCGCTCGGTGTTGACGCTGAGCGAAGTCGAAGCGTCAATTTGAGCGTATCTCCAGACCATTGACAAGTTTGATTCCCATAACTTTCATCCTTGGAGCCAACAATAAATACTGACCCTCTGGATACCTTTACTCTAATTTTCGCCGATTTCAAATGTTTAATTTGATTTTGAAGTCGGTAGATATATCGCTTTTTCTGATGCCGACCTTGACGCAGATGATGCCAGTTAGTTTTTCTTGTCTTGAGGTTTGACGACAAGGGAAAATTGCAGCCATTTTTGGAGGATTGCCAGTTCTTTTTTCCATAGAACTTCCGAGCCAACTTAATTTTCTTTGTGGCTTTGGCTACCCAAGATTTCGCTGACTTAACTCGTGATTCTAATTGCTTTATCTGGCGCTTTCTACAATATGTAGCTGAGGCAGTTTTTCCTTTGGCTAATGCAATTACTCCGTTAGCATAACGCTTACTAATTCCGTATTTATCTTGCATAAGACTATTCCAACTGGATTGATTAAATTTAACTTCTTTGTTTAATAAATGGTTAACTGTTTCAACTGTTGCTTGATAGAATATATCAGACAATGACGTTAAAAACATCTCCAATTCGGTGAAGCCGATGGGGTTAAGTTCATCGGCGGGAGTTGGCAAGCCTTTGCAATAAGTTATCGTTGTCATAGCTTTTTAGCTACCTCCCTCAGTTCATCCACTATTTTTTTGTTCTTATGGCTTCGACTTCCATATAGACGAGCGGAAAATACTGTGATAATTTCTAATACATCGGCTGCCAAGTCTTCCTCGAATGTACTATCATCAGAACGGTTGATAATTATTACCTCGGTGCCAAAACTCTCACATAATGTGAAAATCAAATCCGAACCAAATCTCAGGAGTCTATCCTTATGCGTTAAGACCAACCTTTCTACTTGGTAACTGGTAATTAACTTGATTAATCTAATCAATCCTTTCTTTTTGTAGTTCATGCCACTACCGAGATCTTGAATAATCTCAAATTCCCATCCCTGTTTGGCACAGTAGCTTTCCAATACTAAAACCTGTCTATTTAGATCGTCTTTTTGGTCATGACTAGATACTCTAGCATAACCAACGGTTAATGCGTTACCCGATTTATTACCAATTAAGTCAGCAATATCGTATCGACGATGACCACCAGCCGTCCGAGAAGCTCGTATGAGAGCCGTTGAGTTCCCATCGGTGCAACGTGCAAGACCGTCACACCTAGTAGAGTAGCTGCTTCTTGGGGGGTTAAACTAGACATTGCCTAATTATTTTACGGACTGTTAGTTAACCCTAACCTACTTCGTTGAGGTTAGGGATTGGCAGAGGGAACTTGCCAGGAAGTCATGAATAGGGCATGAGTTGGTAGGGGATAATCACTTCCGAACGTTTCTCTAGTTCGGACTCTATGTAGGTCTAGGAATCTCTAGGCACTGGGTAATTCCAGGACACACCCCTATCAATGCCTTAAGAGACGTAAACATTTACACGAGTGGATTATATCTATGAATCGTGTTCCAGTAGTCAGTAAAGAAGGAAAACCTTTAATGCCCACCAAACCATCCAGGGCTAGACGGTGGGTGAATGTTGGTAGAGCAGTGGGAAAATGGTCAGACCTAGGAGTCTATTACGTCCAACTCACCAGATCATCATCGGCTGAGGAAGTGCAGCCCATTACCGTTGGAGTCGATCCGGGCAAGTCTTACTCCGGTGTCGGTGTTCAGTCGGCTAAATGCACTCTGCTACAACTACACCTTATCCTCCCGTTTGGACGGGTGAAGAAACGGATGGAAACCCGTGCCATGTTACGACGGGGACGGCGGGGACGGCGGATTAACCGGGATGTTCCATTCAAGCAACGGAACCATCGGCAATGCAAGTTCGATAACCGCAAACAGTGTAAACTTCCCCCATCCATTAAAGCCTCACGGCAACTGGAGTTGCGGACAGTTATGGAATTAGCGGCTATCTTCCCGGTGACGGCGATTGGTTATGAGCGGGTCAAGGCTGATGTAGATCAGACCAAACGCAAACGTGCCAAATCGGGCAAGGGCTTCTCCCCAGTGATGACAGGTCAGAATTGGGCAATATCCCAAATGGAAACAATCGCCCCCGTCTATGTCCGCGAAGGTTGGCAAAAGGATGGGAACGGTACATCCCAACTCCGAACCCAGCTAGGGTTAGAGAAGGACAAGATTAACAAGTCCATAGCCAAACCGGAAACCCATGCAGTTGATGGGGTGACGTTGGCTTGCGGGTATTTTGTCAGATATGTCCCGTTCACTGGCTCTAACTCATACGGTTACACCCACAGGGGTAGCGTTAACGTCACTTCCTCTCCGTTTAAAATCATCACCCGCCCTGGTGCGGTGAAGCGGGGAAAAGAGTATGGCTTTTTCCGCCGTCAATTACACTTTGAAGTACCGGATAAGTCAGGGAAAAGGAAACGTAAGGGCGGGACAATCACTCCGTTTGGTCTAAGGATCGGTGATTTGGTTAGAGCAGAGAAAGCCGGAAAAATCTACATCGGTTACGTTGGCGGGTTTACCGATACCAAAAAGACCAAAAATATCTCTGTTTGTGACTATACCTGGAAACGGATTGGGCAGTTTGCTCCTAGCAAAGTCGAGTTAATTAAGAGAAATAACGGCTTATGTGTAGCGTAAAAAATGGGATGCCTCCATTATTCCGGCATCCCGCTATCCCTCCTCGCCCTACGAGAGTTGAGGGCGAGGATTCCCGCGAATATGTTGAGCGATTTATTTTTATTATGACGGATGATTTAGCCTTTACCTCTTATCTCATGATGGCTAAAAAATCAAGATCAATTTTACTGATCCGAAGGCAGACGACAACTGATCTTGCTCAGGCGGTGGGCAATCCACGATTATAAAAGTCACACTCTAGTAACCTCCATCCATTCATTAACCGTTTGGTGTAGGTGGCATTACGGTGAAGGCGGTTAACATTTCAACCATCCAGGTGAAATCGACGCCCTAGTAATGCTTATTTCCCTTCAAATTTCCTCATAGCTTCCTTCCCCCAGACTGATTCAGTCGGGGGAATTTTCACGATCGCTGCTACCCATCCTCGCCAGTATTTCCATTGCCATGGGATAATAGCGCCTCAGTTGAGTATTCGAGTTATCTTACTCTTAGAATAAAAATCAACCAACCATTAACAACACACTGCTTATGCCTATTTCAGCAGCTACACCAGCGCTTCTGGTACTAGCGGATGGAACATCCTACCCGGGTTGGTCTTTCGGCGCTTCAGGTACGGCGATTGGAGAAGTTGTCTTTAACACCGCCATGACAGGGTATCAAGAAGTGGCAACCGATCCCAGCTACTGTGGTCAGATTGTCACGTTCACCTATCCCGAACTGGGAAACACGGGGGTTAACCCAGAGGATGAAGAATCAACCCATCCTCAGATCCGGGGCGCGATCGCCCGAAACATTTGTTGGCGTCCCAGTAATTGGCGATCAACCCAGTCTTTCCCCGATTACCTCAAGGAACACAAGATTCCCGGAATTTACGGGATTGATACCAGGGCGCTGACTCGCAAACTGCGCTCAACCGGGGCAATGAATGGCGGTATTTCCACAGAAATTCTTGATCCGGACGAATTGCTGGAACAAGTGCAAGCCGCGCCGAATATGGCAGGGTTAAATCTGGTGCAGGAAGTGACCACCAAAGCGGTTTACGAGTGGTCTGAAACCACGGATAATCATTGGGAGTTTCGTCCCTCGGCAGAATCGGCGGCGGGTGAACCCTTAACGGTAGTGGCGATCGATTTTGGCATCAAACGCAATATTCTGCGGCGTTTAGCCAGCTATGGTTGTCGCGTGATCGTAGTACCTGCGGATACGTCCCCGGAAGACATTCTCAAGTACAACCCCGATGGAATTTTCCTCTCCAACGGACCGGGTGATCCAGCGGCGGTGAGGGACGGGATTGAAACGACCAAAGCCTTGTTAGCACAGGAAAAACCCCTGTTTGGCATCTGCATGGGACACCAGATCTTAGGTCTTTCCATGGGTGCTGAAACCTTTAAGCTAAAATTTGGACATCGTGGGCTAAATCACCCGGCTGGGTTAAAGCAACGGGTAGAAATTACCAGCCAAAACCATGGATTTGCTATTAATTCTGAGTCCTTAGGGGCGGATGTGGAAATTACGCACCTCAACCTGAATGACCGGACTGTGGCAGGATTGCGTCATAAAACGCTACCATTTTTCTCGGTGCAGTACCATCCAGAAGCGAGTCCGGGTCCTCATGATGCCGACTACTTGTTTGATCAGTTTGTCGAATCCATGCGATCGCACAAAACCCCTACTTGAAGCCCCTACTTGCAGAAGGTAGAAGGCAAGGGGTAGAAGGTGGGTTATTTCCATGCCCACCATGCTCTATGTGGATGATCCGTAAACTTCTCGCTATACTATCGAATAGCTTAATCGCTGGTAAATCACCAACCCATGTTGAATCGTTTAGTGTAAGTACAGCTAGGAGGGTGTTATTCCTGAGCAACTCAACCTGACAGTCAGCTTAAGAGGGACTCGTGAGGTCAAAAGTAATTATCAACTTTTCCGTCTGACTGGATTGTTAGATGCCTTCTCAGAACCAACGTTTGGGAAGGTGATTGGTAAATGTGTCGATGAGGGACCGAAAAATATTATTTTGGATCTCTCAAAGATCGATTTTGTGGATAGTTCGGGCTTAGGCGCTTTAGTGCGTATAGCGAAAAAGGCTCAAACGGCTGAGGGAAAATTGCAAATTGTCACCAATGCCCGTGTGACTCAAACAGTGAAGCTAGTGCGTCTAGAAAAATTTCTCTCACTTCAACCATCGGTTGATGAAGCCTTGGATAACGTCAAAAAATAATTGAACACAGGAAAACTGTGGCACTCATCCCCTGACAGTCTGGCAGGGGATTTCCCGTTATTTGCCCTGGAGCCTTTTACGATAAAATAGGGGCGGGCATTTAAACTGCCTTTCATTTCGTCCGAGTTTTATGGAGCAGCAGGAAGAGACGGCAAACAGCGTAGACAATAACTCAGCCCTTTCTGGCACAGAAGCCCGATTTCGGCAATTGAATACTGCTGCCGATCCCCAATGCCAAATCCAACAAATCTCACCGGCGGCGTTGGCTTATCTGGGAGATGCTGTGTATGAACTCTATATCCGCCGTCACTATTTACTTCCCCCTAAACGTTTATGTGATTATCATGATCAAGTAGTGGCTCAAGTCCGCGCCGAAAGTCAAGCGAATACGCTGCGATCGCTCGAACCTTATCTCACTGAACCCGAATTGGCACTATTGCGACGTGGACGGAATGCGGCGACCGGAACTTCACGACGCCTCAATCGCAAAATCTATCAACAAGCCACCAGCTTAGAAACATTACTGGGATATCTGTATCTAACTGATCCCCAACGCCTGACTCAGTTATTGGCTTATTTGGAACTCGATACCCCTTAAATCATCAGCACACTTTATTTAATTAAATTATGGCTAATCAAGATCGCCGCTCTAACACCTCTAGCAAGCCAAAGCGAGGGAAGTTTCAACGTGACCAACGCCGTCCCTCCTCTAAAGGTAAATTCTCCAGGGATCAACGCTCCCCGGATAAACCTGTTCTAAAACGTCGCTATGATCCCCAACCGTCGCCGCCAGAACCAACGGAATCTGAGTCCACTTTGTCAGAAGATGTTGACTTACTTTATGGACGCCACCCTGTCCTAGCCGCCCTGGAAAATCAACGTCAGCTTAATCGGGTGTGGATTCTGCCGCAGTTACGCTACGATCACCGCTTTCACTCATTACTGCTGCAAGCTAAAGCCAATGGTACAGTGATTGATGAAGTCGATTCGCGACGCCTCAGCCAAGTTACTCAAGGGGCTAATCATCAAGGTGTGGCGGCTCAAGTAGCACCTTACTCTTACAAAGAATTAGGGGATTTAATTAAAGCTGCCAAATCCACCAGTCAATACCCTGTGATCGTCGTTTGTGATGGGATTACTGATCCCCACAATTTAGGTGCTATTATTCGTACGGCGGAAGCCTTGGGCGCTCAAGGTTTAGTGATTCCCCAACGACGAGCCGTAGGCGTTACTTCCACCGTCATGAAAGTAGCAGCCGGCGCATTAGAAACCTTGCCCATTGCCAGAGTTGTCAATCTGAGTCGTGCCTTAGAGGAACTGAAAACTGCTGGGTTTTGGATTTATGGGACTTGTGCTGACGCTGGTAAACTACTACACACCGTTGACTTAAATGGATCGATAGTATTAGTTATTGGTTCAGAAGGTAGCGGTCTAAGTCTCTTGACTCAACGCTGCTGTGATGTGTTGGTTTCGATTCCCTTGTATGGCAAGACTCCTAGCCTCAACGCTTCTGTTGCCGCCGCCATGACGTTGTATGAAACCTATCGTCAGCGTTGGGTCAATCCCCTGTATCTTGATGATCTCAGCAAAAATTCTTGGAAAAAGGAAACGTAAAGTAGTATAACAAAATGTAAACAACTGGAAATTAACAAGACCACATAGCATTCCATCAACGTAGGTAATGAACATGAAAGAAGTTTTGATCAACAGTCTCCAATTTTTAGGCTTGGCGTTTTGGGTAGAAATTGTCACAGATGATCCCCAATGCACTTACTATTTCGGTCCATTCTCCAGCAAACAGGAAGCCGAATCAGCTCAAGGGGGATATATTGAAGATTTACAAAATGAAGGCGCTCAAGGGATTTCTGTAAATATCATGCGCTGCAAACCGACTAACCTGACGATTTTTGACGAAGAGTCGGAAGAGTTAAGGGTTAGTGCAAAAATACCAGTGTTCAGTGGAAACCTTTCCTAGAACGTCATGTCAGGTGTTGGGAAGCTGGGGGAGCAATGTAGAGACGTGCCATGGCACGTCTGGGAGCTGGGGGAGAAAAAATTAACGTTCTTGTCACCCCTTGAGATCAACAACTTGAGGGTGGCGTTGAATCCAATCATCAATATCACGGAGTACCTGATTGGGAATTTCCCACGGAAACAGGTGAGCTGTATGAGGATAACAACGCCACTCAGATTCTTGTAGGTGTTGAGCCGTTTCTTGACTCGATTGAGCGGTAATGTGGCGATCCGCTTCTCCCGCTAATACCAGACAGGGACATAGAATTTGTTCTAGGTCAGCCAGTCTATTGTATCTTGCTTTCAATGCTTGGTTAAGGGCATCAGTCGCCGCCTTAGAGGTTTGGAGATAAGCGACTAAGGCTTCCTGTGCTAAATACTGGTAAGCCGTTGCACTATGGTTTTGGATGAGATAGCGATAGAGCGATCGCTTGCCAAAGGTTTCAATATTCCACCGCCATCCTGGAGAGACGCGATTCAAGATAGAAGCGATCCCAGTATAGAGATTATCCTGCCACGCGATCGCAGGATGGTTTCCTCTAGGTCGCGCGGCTGTGGCGATCAAAATTAAACCACTCACTCTCTCAGGTAGCCTTAGCGCTAATTCCATAGCGAGAATCCCACCTAAAGACCAGCCGAGTACCAAACAACGATTGATCTGGAAGCGGTTCAGTAAATCCTCCAAATCTATTAGGTGGTCACTCATTTGAAATCCTTCTACTGTACGACTGCGACCATATCCTCGCAAGTCAGGAGACAAGGTTTGGAATCGTTGAGATAGGTAGTCGGTAAAAACCGACATACAAAGCCCCGATCCCGGATGACCGTGCAGGCAGAGAATTGGAAAGCCTTGACCTTGACAGTAAACATTAAGTTGAACAGGTTGCGAGATTTTACCTATCAACAATTCTGTAAACTCCTCCACAAATGTTCTTGAAAAATCCGTAAAAATGCTGTTTACGATCAGCATTGTGGCGGATGACAATTGATATAACGATTGATTAAGTTCGATTCCAGTTATGTCTTCACAATTACATCAATTCCAATCCTCCAAATTGACCCAAACTCAAAAAGCCTTCCTTAAATTACAATACCAGACTGCACACTTAGCTACAGATGATAAGTTCGAGGAATGGCTAATGACCATAGAAGAACAGTGGACACCGGAAATCGCGGCTTGTCTTCAAGGTAAATTCCCGGATTGGCGCAGCTAGTGCAGTGCGGCGGGCGGCGGTGCAGGGTAGAGACGCGCCATGGCGCGTCTGGGAGCAGAGGAGATCAGCTCAACACTTCTCCCGTTAAGTATCAAGTTTTGCGGAAGGAACGAATCGCCAGAATAAGCAGTGTTATGAGAGTCAACGGCATAACAAACAGGAGCATGATCGTGCTAAATTCCTCCAACGCATCATGTTCAGTGGCGTTAAGAAACAAATACATCGTATAAGCAACATAGTATGCCAGAAATAGAATTCCCTCCCAGCGAGCAATACAATAGCCAGTAAAGAAAATTGGCAAGCAAGCGACAGCAACAGCAATCATGACCGGAATGTCAAAATTTAAAGCAGGCATTGATACAGCGATGCCGTCAGGCGCAACAATACTGCACACCCCCAATACCAATAGGAGATTAAAAATATTACTGCCAACAGCATTTCCAACGGCAATATCCCGTTCCCCTCGAATACCCGCAGCAACTGACGTGGCAATTTCTGGTAGCGAAGTTCCAGCAGCAACAATGGTTAAACCAATAATCAATTCGCTAATTCCAAGCGCTTGGGCGATATCGACAGAACCTTGAATAAGGTAGTTTGACCCCACTACCAACATTCCTATACCGACAAGAATTAAGCCTAGGTTGAGTAAGATCTGATATATCCCTCGGCGAGAGCGCTGATTACTGCTTTCTGAGGAGTCTTCTTGGGCTTGGCTTTCCCTACGTCCTTGGTAGAGGGTAAATAGAGTGTAAGCGATCGCTCCCATAACCAAGAAAATCCCATCCCCCCGACTCAGTTTACCATCCCACCCCATTAACCACACCAGCAACGATACTCCAGTCATTACAGGCGCATCAAGTCGCACCAACTGTCGCGAGACAATCAGCGGAGCAACGGCGGCGGAACTGCCTAGAATTAGCAAAATATTGGCAATGTTGCTGCCAACAACGTTACCAATGGCAATGTCTGCTTGTCCCGCTGCACTAGACTGTACAGATACGGCTAATTCCGGAGCGCTGGTGCCATAGGCAACAACCGTTAATCCGACAACTAGGGGTGAAAGTCCAGCCGCTACAGCTAATTTGGATGCTCCTCGTACCAGAATTTCGGCTCCGGCGATCAACAAAACAAAGCCGCTAATCAATAATAATATAGTGATGGCATCCATCAGAGTTTATCCGGTGTGGGAACAGATCACAGGGTATGGGTTGATGACGTTAATGTCAAAGTTAGGCTCAGCTAGCGATACCTCTACTGATCAGAATAACCTACTATCAAACTCTATTTTGGAAAACCTATTCAAGACTTTAATTAGGATAAGCTAAACTTTAGTGTTCAAGGAATTAGTTTGAAATTTTCCTTAATTAAGATTTAGGTTTATTGGTGCAAGTTTTTACTCAAAGCCTTAATTGTAACAGTAAACGCATTTTTTTGTTCCCTGTTCCCTGTTCCCTGTTCCCTGTTCCCTGTTCACTATTCCCTCAATAACTTCTGCGCCGTCCGCAGAATTTGACCCGCTAGAATTGCCGCACCAAAACCGTTATCAATATTCACAACACCTACTCCTGGCGCACAAGAATTAAGCATGGTTAAAAGAGGAGCAAGTCCGCCAAAACTTGCACCGTAGCCGATGCTCGTAGGAACTGCAATAACTGGAGAATCAGCTAAACCCGCAACAACGCTAGGTAACGCTCCTTCCATCCCGGCTACGACAATCAGCACATTGGCTTCAGCAATAACCTGTTGATGACTCAGCAAGCGGTGGAGTCCCGCTACACCCACATCCCAGAGACGCTGTACCTGAAATCCACACAGTTGAGCCGTCACTGCTGCTTCTTCAGCAACCCATAAGTCAGAGGTTCCTGCACAAATAATCCCTATCGTTCCTGGAAAATTGGATGGAATCGTTTCCGGCGCGATCGCACAAATCCGGGCAGTGGGATAATAGTGGATATCAGGGACTGTAACTTGGAGTTGGGCAAACACATCAGGATCAATGCGAGTTGCCATCACCACTGAATTACGTTGTCGCATTGCTGCCATAATTTGAGCAATTTGGTCAGGTGTTTTACCTAAACCCCATATTACCTCTGGGAAACCTGTTCTCAAGGTGCGATGATGGTCAACTTTAGCAAAGTTACTAACGGACTCAAAGGGAAAATGTTTCAGTTTATCTAAAGCAACTGCCGGACTTGTTTCGCCAGCAGCCACTGATTCGAGCAAAGTTTTTATGGCTTGAGGTTGAGTCATGATTTATTCAACTATTAAAGTGTTATTATTTTTTTAAAACAACCATAAAGCTGGGGTTAATGATGATTTGAGGCTGTATTTACATAGATTGTTTTAACCCATAGCGATTTTTTATTATAGTCAAATTACGCGGAGTGCCCCGATGATAACAAACCGACCGTAAAGTTTAGTTCGGTTTCCATAAACTTCCACATTAATCAAACTCCTATCTTTACGCTGTCCTTTGAATCGACAGTACAGATTCTTAGTTTGACCCTGAATGCAGCTATAGATTTGTTGTTCAACAAACTTACGATTGTCTAAACATACGAGTTCAAGAACCGATTCTAATGAGATCAGTTCTCCAAAAGTATAGCCAAAAGTTTCGGCTAATCTGGGATTAACGTATAGAAAATTCCCTTCCCCAAACAGGATATACATGCCAATTCGGGAAAATTCTTTCTCGCTGAAGGATTGAGTTACACTTTGACGAGATTGAGCGGTTGTTTTCTGTTGAGCCTGCTTTAATTCTAAGTCCAGTTCTTGCTGCTGACGTTCATGATAGAGTCGAGCATTGTCAAGCACCAATGCCATGGATTCTGCTGTGATTTGCATTAGATGAGCCGATTCCGGGCTAAAATGTCCGGGTTGGGAGTGAGTTAATGTGAGAATTCCTAAGACTTCTTTACCCATTAAAATCGGAACGCCAAGGGCGGAGCGAACGGTGTAAGGTTGATTGGGTAAGGTCAACCAACGCTCGTCCTCGATCGTATCAGTAATGAGTCCAAGTTTGCGGTGACGATAAACCCAACCCGCTAACCCTTTATCCAATACTTGACCAATCAGCCGTTGCTTTTGTCCTCGTAGCGTCGCACCACGAGCTAGAATACTTTCGGTGACAACGCCATGGGCATCAAGTAAGAACAAACTACTGGATTCCGCACGAGTTAGCTTAGTGCCAATGGTCACAATTTGTTGCAACATTGCTCTAACCATCAGTGTCCCCCTCGCCGCTTGCAAGGTTGTGGCAAAGGTTCTCATGAGCTGATGTTGGGCATCAAACGCCATTTTAGTCATTTTCAGTTTAATCACTTGTCGGCGTAGTAATGCCACTTCTGCCATGAGTTGTTCGTAGGACTTGTTGCGATCGCTCATTTGTACCTCTATCCATTCAATGCACCTGCACTCAAATCCTGTAAGACTTCCCCCTCTGCTAGGGAGAAAGCCATAAGACAGACTCACTCCCTTGGTTTGGGGTGGAATTGAGGGTGTTCTCTAACCTTTACCAGAATTTGCTTAATCTCCCCAATAATGAGTTTAGGCGAGTTGTTGCTTACTCTGGTCAAGTTTGTCATTTTTTTGTTCAGCTTTCCATGGGTTGCAGATGAAGTCCCGATCAACCCATGAACAAATGTAAAGCAAAGCGATCTTGATACAACCTTATGTCCTGAAACTTGTGGGTTGAGCCATGGAGCCTGCTAAGGAAAGCGCATATACTAAGTTTTAAGTGAGGATGTCAACCGATAAAACAATGGAAAATCCTAGCAGAAACTGCTGTCAAAGATTTTATGGGTTTTCTGGACTCACGTCGCGGCTAAATAGGTTGGTGGAAATAAACTTAACTAGATTAAGTTATGTAAACAAGCCTCAAACCCTTACTGTTCCCTGTTACCTAATCTCCACCGCTAACTTTAATTGTGTCCACCTACTTACCCTAAAATGCCTGAATCCATTCTTTCACATCGTACTCTGTCCAAATTCCATTTTGCCAATAGGGATCAGCCTCAATCAATTGGCGCACGGTGGCTTCATCTTCAGCTTCATAAATACCAAACACTTTGGTCAAGTCTTTGGTTGGACCAATCGTGATTAATACGCCTGATTCTTTTTGCTGAGTTAAACCATCCAGATGCGCTTGGCGATGAGGAGCGCGTTTTTCTAATACGTCCTCACAGTAGCTTCCCCACATTACGTATTTGGGCATAACAAGTCAACTGTGAACAAATGACAAATGACAAATGACAACTTAACTTCTCAGGCTAACACCAAATTTTTCTAATAAGGCGTCTCGAACCTTCTGGTGGGCGGATTCCACTTCTTTGTCCTTCAGCGTGCGATCGCCTGCGCGATAGATCAGCCGGAAAGCCAGACTACGCTGTCCTTCTGGCACTCGTTCCCCGCGATATTCATCAAATAATTGCACCGATTCCAATAGGCTTCCGGCGGCTTGTTGAGTGGTGCGTTGAATGTCGGCGACTGAGACAGTATCGGGTACAAAGAAGGCAATATCTCTGTCGGCGGCTGGAAACGTCGAGTAGACGGAAAATCTCGGCGTCAAGTTTTCATCTTGGACAAGAGCATTTAACATGACATCTAGGTCTAACTCAAACCCATAGATTTCATCGGGTAAACTCAATTCTGCTCGAAGTTGGGGATGGAGTTGCCCAAATCTGCCCAAGCGATCGCCTTGTATCCATAAGGAAGCGGTACGCCCTGGATGCAGGCGCGAATCCTGGCGATCGGGTTGGTATTCCACGGTTAATCCTAAGCGTTCAAACAAGCTTTCGATGATTCCCTTCGCTTCATACCAACTCATCGGCGCATCTTGTCCGCCTCTCGTCCATTTCCCCCGGCTGGGATCACCACCCAAAATTCCCGCCACGCGATCGCCCTCGGCAAATCCGTCTTCGTCGCGCCAGAAAATTCGCCCAATTTCAAACCCGTTTAATACCCCATTCCCTTGTTCGAGGTTGTACTGGGCGACTTCGATTAATCCTGAGAGTAAATCCGTCCGCAGGGTAGAATATTCCACAAATAGAGGATTAGATAGGCTAATTTGCTCCTCTTTTTCTTCCGGTTTAACCAGAGAATATTGCAGCAATTCCGTTAATCCCGCCGCACGGAAGGTTTCCCGAATCTTGCGGATTAACACCTGGTCAATCGATAGATAACCCGGTTCAGTTTTCGGGGGTAAATCTTCACAAAACTTATCATAGCCGTAGAGACGGGCAACTTCTTCAATCAGGTCGATTTCCCGTTCTAAGTCTCGGTAGCGGTAAGGGGGAACGGTGACGATCCATTTCACCGCCTCGTCGGATTCCACGGACTCCAGTTGACATCCCAACGCCGTGAGAATGCGTTCAACGTCATCGGGCTGAATGTCACCAATCTCATCACCCAAATCCACTGGACCTAATACCTGATTCACCCGTTCTAGGCGTAATTCAATCGAGCGCACCCAACTCTCTGGATCAGGGCGGGTATCGGCTACTTCTTGGACAATCGGCTTACCCTGGGCGAGTTCCTGGATTAACGCGATCGCTCGTTTAGCCGCGATGCCTAATTCCGCTTGATTGACACCCCGTTCGTAACGGGTGGATGCTTCCGTGCGTAAGCTTTGAGAGCGGGCGGAACGACGAATGGCAACGGGTTCAAACAGGGCGGCTTCTAGAACCAGATTCTCTGTTCCCTCATGGACTTCGGTTTCCTCACCACCCATCACTCCTCCCAGCGCTACAGGGCGATCATTGGCGGTAATTAGGAGAGTTTGGGATTGAAGGGTGCGGGATTGACCATCTAAAGTGGTTAATGATTCCTCTCCCTTAGCAAAGCGAACGCCGATGGTTAAGGATTTGCCGCCTGCTACCTGTTGTAAGCGATCGCGGTCAAAGGCGTGGAGCGGCTGACCCCATTCCAACAGAATATAGTTGGTAATATCCACAACATTATTAATTGGTCGCACACCTGCGGCTTGTAAACGCTGTTTTAACCAGGTTGGCGATGGTTGAATTTTCACGCCTTCAATCACGGTACCGATATAAGCAGGACAAGCTTTCGGGTCAGAAATTTTCAACGTCAACCCACCCGTACCTTGAGGAATCGTCAACTCTGGCGTTTTTGGCAGGTTCAAAGATGCACCTGTCAGGGCGGCGACTTCACGAGCCACTCCAACCATACTCAACGCATCCGCCCGATTCGCCGTTGCGGTCAAATCCAGGATCACATCCGTAAGTCCCAGGAGAGGACGAGCATCACTTCCCACTTGTAGCGTCTGTGCCTCAAAGATGTGAATTCCTTCCGACTCTTTTTCCAAGCCAACTTCTGCCAAGGAACAAATCATCCCTTCCGAACGCACTCCCCGCAGTTTCGAGGAGCGAATTTTCAAATCCACCGTGGGCAGGTAAGTCCCTACCGTAGCTACAGGGACATAAGCCTCTGCCCGGACATTAGCCGCGCCACAGACAATGGTGACTGGATCATTGGCGTCTCCAATATCCACTTTAGTGACTCTCAGCTTATCGGCATTAGGGTGGGGTTGCACATCCAGAACCTTCCCCACAACTACGCCATCGGCTAACTGCCGCTGATCCTCAATATCCTCGACCTCAAATCCAGCATTGGTGAGAATTTCCGCAATTTCTTGGGGAGCTAGGGTCACATCCACCAGTTCCCGCAGCCAATTTAAAGAGATACGCATTAATTTCTTGCTTTTACCGACCTCAGCTTAGATGCAGTTCCGTTACTGTTGATCTCACTATACCCGATTTGTTATTCGTCATTTGTCATTCGTCAGGGAACAGGCAATAGGCAATAGGCAATAGGCAATAGGCAATAGGCAACACCTCGACTTACCTCGACTTCGCTCGGTAACACGCTCGGTGTGTCTTATGCAATAGGGTAATGGGTTATAGAAATTTTGTCTCCCATCTTCCCCAGCTCCCCCTGCTTCCCCTGCTTCCCCAGCTCCCCCAGCTCCCCCAGCTCCCAGACGTGCCATGGCACGTCTCTACATTGCTTCCCCGGCTTGCCACACTTTACCAATTCTTCACAAACAGAAGACAATCTTTATCAAGACTTTATCCAAAAAAGACTCAAATCAGTGCGTTATTTGGGCATCTGTGCCTAAACGACAGGGTAAATTAAGATATCCTGTAGATAGATAAGATTGCTTACCAAGGCTTACCAAAGCGAGGGTGCATTCGGCGGTGCGTTTCCCACTAAAGTCAACTATAGATCTTAATAGATAAGCCGGGTGCTTCGATCACAATTGAGAAAGCTTTCGTCCTAGCCCGGACAAACGCCCCATTGGTGATGCTGAATGAGCTACTGCCTAAATCCTGACTGTCCTCAGCCCAAAAATCCGCTGCACGTCACTAGCTGTCAGGCGTGTGGTCATCCTATTATGTTGCGAAATCGCTATCGTGTGCTAAAAACCCTAGGTCAAGGCGGATTTGGCGCTACGTTTTTAGCCAGAGATGAGTCTCTTCCTGGCAATCCCAGTTGCGTCATTAAACAACTTCGTCCCGCAACAACCACATCACAGGTTCTGGAAATGGCTCAAAAGCTATTTGAGCGAGAAGCCAGAACCCTCGGCAAGATTGGCAATCATCCGCAAGTTCCCCGACTGTTGGATTTTTTTCAAGACAATCAGCAGTTTTATTTGGTACAGGAGTATATTAGTGGACTCACGTTACAGCAAGAAATTAGACAATGTGGTCCCCTCTCAGAAGCCGGAGTCAAGCAATTTCTGAGTGAAGTTCTCCCCCTGATTAAATATATCCATAGCCAAGAGGTGATCCACCGGGATATCAAACCGGCTAATTTAATTCGACGAGAGCAAGACCGAAAACTGGTCTTGATTGACTTTGGTGCGGTTAAAGATGAAGTCAACCAAGCCGCCGTTGCCAGTACCTCTGATCAAACCGCCTTGACAAATTTTGCCATTGGGACTCCCGGTTTTGCTCCGCCGGAACAAATGGCATTGCGACCCGTTTATGCCAGTGACATTTATGCTCTCGGCGTAACTAGCGTGTATTTACTCACCGGAAAATCGCCAAAAGATTTAGATTACAATCCCTCAACCGGTGAAATGGTCTGGCGTAAATCTGTGCAAGTCAGCGATCATTTTGCGACTGTGTTGAAAAAAATGTTGGAGGCTTCTGTTCGTCATCGCTATCAAACGGCAGAAGAGATTCTCAGAGCGCTAGACTTAGAACCTTATTTTGATAGTTTGGTTCAAGGAATGGCAATGCCGACCTCTGGGCTATCGAATACAAATACAAATGGCAATTCCACCGAAGTTCAAGAGGTAGACTCACCCAGTTCTCCTTCCTCTCCTTCATCGGCGACCCAGAAGTTAGCGGCGGCGATTCGTAAGCGTCGTGAACGGCGGGAACGTAGTCGTCCGGGTTCTCCCAACACCATGGGTAATAGTAATCCCCGCAGTCAATTTATATCTAGGTCAGTGACAGAAATTCATACAGGGAATATACCATCGAGCCAAAGTTTTGCTACCAGTAGACCAAAAAAACTTGATGCTAATGGTGTGTTAACGGCATATATGAAAGGTCGGAGAGATTTTGCTTCCCATGATTTAAGTGGGTTGGATTTACAAAAATCGGATTTATCTGGCGGGATTTTTTACCAGTCCAAGTTAACTCGCATTAATTTACAAGGTGCTGATTTATCCAGTGCTGATTTTGGTCAGGCAAGCTTAACTCGGGCAAATTTGCGAGATGCCAATTTAGGACGGGCTTATTTGAGCAATTCGGATTTAGAGGGGGCAGATTTACGCGGGGCAGATTTAAGTTTTGCTTATCTGAATCATGCCAATCTTAAGGGGGCAAATCTCTGTGGCGCGAATCTTGCCAATGCCAAAATTACGGAGGAACAGTTAGCTTTAGCTAAAACGAATTGGGCAACAATTATGCCGAATGGCAAGCGAGGTCTTTGGTCATAGTCATTTGTCCTTTGTCCTTTGTCATTCCTAATAAGTAGTCGGACAAAAGAAAACGGCAGTACCCGTACAATTGATATTGGTTGGCTCAATGGCACTCTATGGAACTTGATGATCTTGTGCGACTCAATCGCGTCATTCGCGTCATTGGCTTTGACGACGCACCGTTTTCTCGTCATGCCAGCGCCAACGTGTCCATTGCGGGAGTAGTTTGTGCAGGAACGCGCTTTGAGGGGATGGTTTGGGGAGAGGTGGAACGAGATGGCTGGGATGCGACGGATAGGATTGTTCAGCTATTAGTTGGGCGGAAGTTTTTACCTCAACTGCATGTTTTACTGCTGGATGGTATTGGTTTTGGTGGCTTTAATTTGATAGACTTGCCCCAGCTTTGCGATCGCCTGAGTCTTCCCTGTGTGTCTCTGATGCGGCGTATGCCTAATGTAGAAGCGGTCAAACAGGCAATTCATCGTTTACCTCAACCTGAACAGCGTCTCCATCTCCTCCAACGCGCTGGAACCATTCATTCTTATCCCCCTTTCTTTTTTCAGGTTTGTGGTGCGAATCCCCAAGTTATCGCATCGGTTCTAGAGCGCGTAACGGATTGTGGCAAAGTTCCTGAAGCGTTGCGTTTAGCTCATCTAATCGGTGCGGCTGTGGTTAAGGGCGAAAGTAGCAGTTCGGCTTAGGATTAATTGGGTAAGCTGTCATGCATTTAAATTGGGTATTAGTAGCGAGCAAGATGCAAAGCCTGCGGCATGGCTTCGCTAAAGCCTGCGGCATGGCTTCGCTAAACGCACTACAAGGCTTTCGCCATTATTGACATTAAGGTTTAAATGCCGAACAGCTTAATACCAAATCCGCCTTTGTTACCGCTTCTAAAAACCTAGACAAACCTACCCATCAGTAATTCTGCCTTGGTATAAGTCCACGGTGTAACTTTTGGTCGATAACCGTTAACGCTTGCGCTTGGCTGATACCCGGCGTTGTTGCTCGATATCAGCCTTAACCAACGGCTCCCAGTTAGAGACACTATAGTAATCGTGTCTACGATTGACTACAGGGCATCGACCAATAAAATTATTAAATTGATATAGAGCGCTCCATACGTGCTTTCTCGGATTCACTCCGAGATAGGCGGACACAGAGCGCGGCAATCTCCGTACAGACGCGCCATGGCGCGTCTCTACAGTTCATGCCTCTTCTAGCAATTGCTAGGGCCGCTGCCACATCAGAAGACAGTCCATACATCCGACTATATTTAACCAATCCAATTAAACTCGTGTAAGCTGGATTGACAAACTTTATAGTTATTCCTCGGTTGGATAAAATCGATGACAAAATTTGATAAAAACGACTGTATGCCCAGGCAGAAAGCATTCGAGCATATTTTTTCGTTCGCTCTCTAAGTTGAGCTTTTTTTCTCGAAAAATCTAAGTTTTCGCACAGAACAGGGATCTTAAAATCCCTGGCTAAAACGGACAATTTCAAACAAACATCGACAAGTTGAGCATCTTGTTTACCTTTGGGTAAACCCGTCTGAAAAGGAATAGTTCCCTGAGCTTTTAAATTTCCTTGACCATCAACATAAGCCCAACCGATAGAACTAGGATTTAGATCGATACCCAGGGCACCATACTGAATCTCTCTACTAACCTTCTCCACCGCGGCGGGCGTGAATTGAACAGCAACCACCCATCGATTCTCCTTTCTATAGAAGTGCCATGTTTTCGCACCACTATTGGGTAATCTATTAATCTGACGGGAGAAGCTGCCAATTTTTGATGTGACATATTTCCCAAATTTGGCTTCTAGACAATCCGGGACTCTCAACACCTCGGCTTCGCTCGGTGTTGACGCTGAGCGAAGTCGAAGCGTCAACTTTATAGTATCTTCAGACCATTGACAAGTTTGATTCCCATAACTTTCATCCTTGGAGCCAACAATAAAGACTGACCCTCTGGATACCTTTACTCTAATTTTCGCCCTCAATAGATGTTTAATTTGATTTTGAAGTCGGTGGATATATCGCTTTTTCTGATGCAAACCTTGACGCAAATGATGCCAGTTAGTTTTTCTCGTCTTGAGGTTTGACGATAAGGGAAAGTTGCAGCCATTTTTGGAGGATTGCCAGTTCTTTTTTCCATAGAACTTCCGAGCTAAATTAATTTTCTTTGTGGCTCTGGCTACCCAATCTTTCCCTGACTGAACTCGTGATTTTAATTGCTTTATCTGGCGCTTTCTACATTCTTTGGCTGAGGAGGTTTTTCCTCTGGCTAATGCAATTACTCCGTTAGCATAACGCTTACTGAGTCCGTATTTCTCTTGCATAAGACTATTCCAACTGGATTGATTAAATTTTATTTCTTTATTTAATAAATGGTTAACGGTTTCAACTGTTGCTTGATAGAATATATCAGACAATGACGTTAAAAACATCTCCAATTCGGTGAAGCCGATGGGGTTAAGTTCATCGGCGGGAGTTGGCAAGCCTTTGCAATAAGTTATCGTTGTCATAGCTTTTTAGCTACCTCCCTCAGTTCGGTCACTATTTTTTTTGTGCTTATGACTACGCAGTCCCTTATGTACCAATTAAGTCAACAATATCATATCGACTCCAGACCACCAGCCGTCCGAGAAGCTCATCAGCCAGCCGTTGAGTTCCCATCGGTGCAACGTGCAAGACCGTCACACAAAGTCGAGTAGCTGCTTCTTGGGGAGTTAAACTAGACATTCCTGTATTATATCATCAAAAATGTCTAGTTATGTCAATGATTGTCTAGATATTTACGGACTGTTAGTTAACCCCCTTTATCCATTGGTGGCTATTCCCCACACCCGACACCCCTTCTCTAGAACTCAAGTGTTGCTGGCTTAACCAGGTAGTATCTTGTTGGATAATCGTTATTTTATTTATGAAGTCGTCGGTTTGCGTCAGAGTGCAGCTACCGACACCCTCAACTACCCCATTCGTCGGAGTAGTTCTGTCTTTATCAGAGTTCCGTACAGCCGCATGAACCAAACGATGCGGCGAATTTCCCAATTAGGTGGCAAGATTGTCAGCATACGAAGCTTAACTCCTAACACAGAGGCTCAGAGTTCCTTCGCTTGGTGGGTAGAAATTGTCACTGCTGAACCTGCGGTCACTTACTACTTTGGACCCTTTGATAGTCCAGAAGAAGCCGCGTCTTATGAAGCAGGTTACATTGAGGATTTAGAACAAGAGGGCGCTCAAGGGATCGCCGTGACGGTTAAATGGTGCAAACCCGACAATTTAACAATTTTTTAAGCTCTCTGGGTCAGATCGCGTCAATTTTGACTAGAATCACGGTGATATTGTCCCGTCCGCCTTTTTCTTTGGCGGCGGCAATTAGGTTAGCCGAGATTTCTTCACCATCCCCATTGGACTGGAGATGGGACGCGATCGCGGTGTCTGAGAGTTCCTCCGTCAGTCCGTCGGTACAAAGGAGCAGGAAATCTCCTGACTGAATCTCCATGGACTCGACATCAACTGATTTTAAATCTTGGCGACCTAGACATTGAGACAACACATGACGCCAGGGATGCGTTCGCGCCTGTTCTGGAGTCAGATCCCCAGCTTTCATGGCGCGTGCTACCCAGGTATGGTCATCCGTCATTTGTTCGAGTTTTAATTGTCGCCATCGATATAGGCGAGAATCACCCACATGAGCCAGCCAAGGCTGACCTTTACGGAAGATGACCACGACAGCCGTCGTGCCCATATCTGCCCGTTCGGGATGATTTTTTTGATCCTCTAAGATTGCCTGATTAGCATCGTAGAGGGCTTGTTCCAGTAACCTTTCCGAAGGGACTGACTCTAGCCATTGCCGCTCTAAACGTGCCTGAATGACCTCTGTAGCCAGTTGGCTGGCTTCCTGTCCCCCAGCATGACCGCCCATGCCGTCGGCGACAATGAAAAAGCGTCCCTTCGGATCGATGTAGTAATAGTCCTGGTTTACGGTACGAATTAAGCCCGGGTCAGTTAGACCCGTAAAGCGACATTTCATAAAGTTTGTGCTGGCGTCAATAACCTTATGGGAGTTATAACATGCGATCGTATCGGTCGAGCCTTCGGAGTAAACGAATTAGGGCAAAAGCGATCGCGGCGGCGACTAACGCCACAACTAATGCCAGCCCGACTTGACCATTAACAAATAAGATCGTAGCTGACAATGTGAATGCACTGAGTAGTAACGCATAGTTTGTTCCTATCTGAATGCTACTCATGCGGCGCAAGATCCGATCCGACTCGATAGAACGAACCCGTAGACGTATATCTCCCCGTTCTAATTTTTCAATCGTATCCTCAATCCGCCGAGGTAATCCCAACGCCGTACTACTCACTTGAGCCGCTTGGCGTCCCAATTCATTCAAGAATGTATTACCCTCAGGGCTATTACCGTTAGTCATGATTTGCAGAGCAAAAGGTTTTGCCACTTCCATAAAGTTAAATTCTGGGTCTAAGCCCTTGCCCACTCCTTCCAAGGTGGAAAAGGCTCGCATCACAAACGTGAAGGTTGCCGGAAAGCGAAAGGGTTGACCATAGGCAATTTCATAGAGATCGTCGCTAATTTCACTCACCGACTGTTGTTCAAAGGGCTTATCCATAAAGTGATCCAGCATATACTGGATCGAACGCCGCACCGGACCCATATCATCAACCGGAGACAAGGCACCTAATGCGACTAGAGACTCGACAACTCGACTGGCATCTTTTTGGGCAACGCCAAAGAGCGTCTGCATCAACCCTTCCCTGACATTTGCCTTAATCCGCCCCATCATGCCGAAATCATAGAAGATCAATGAGCCTTCCGGACTAACCGCAATATTACCGGGATGGGGATCGGCATGGAAAAAACCGTCATTGAGCAACTGCTGTAAGTACGCTCTTGCCCCTAGTTGAGCCAAAAGTTTCCGATCCAATCCGGCGGCTTCTAATGCCTCGTAGTGACTAATCTTAATTCCTGGAGCATACTCTAGGGTTAAGACTCGATTTGAGGTATAGCGCCAATAGACACGAGGAACTTTTACCCAATCGTAGGTGCGGAAATTGCGGCGGAAGGTATCGGCATTGCGACCTTCACTAAGATAATCAATCTCTTCCCAAAGAATGCGACAGCATTCTTCATAAATGCCCATCCAGTCTCGACCTCGACCCCAATCGGGGTGATTTTGGAAGTAACGGGCAATCCCCTTGAGAATTTGTAGGTCTATCGTAAACAGTTTCCGCAAGCCCGGTCGTTGTACCTTGACCACAACCTCTTCTCCACTCTGGAGTTGAGCTTTGTGGACTTGTCCTAAACTGGCTGCTGCTAGAGGAATCGGATCAAAATTGTCAAAGAGTTCACTTACAGATTTCCCTAAATCTTTCTTGACAATTGCCTCGACTTGATCATAGTTAAAAGCCGGAACGCGATCCTGTAGTTTAGACAGTTCCTCTACATATTCACCAGGGAATAAGTCAGACCGAGTTGAAAATAGCTGTCCCACCTTGATGAAGGTTGGACCTAACTCTAAGAACGTATCTCGAATCCAGATTGCCTGTGTCTTACGACGAGCCGCCTGTTTTGCATCGGTCATGCCCCCTGGATAGCTCCAAGGTTTGCCGTTGAGCCACAACTGGAAGAGGAGGGTTAAAACAAATGTCCAAATATCGACAAATCGTCGATGTCGGGAATAGTTTTCCCGATTCCAACGATATGCCTTGTCTTGGTTTATCCCTCTTAGGGAACGTTGGCTAGACACCTGGCGTTCCTTATATTGTTTGAGGTTGACATAGTTATCAGAAACAGCAGACACCTAGATTCCTGAATGATGGTCTCCTCTTAATCTTAATAAAAATTCAAAATCTTTGAAAGCTAAGCACACCCTAAGCGAGTATCTGTAATACCAAATCTGGGGTGACTACCCCCTTTTTGGTAGAGACAAGGCAGATGGCTCCAAGGCATATAGCTCCAAGGCTTCAAGGAAAAAGTACCCTAGGGATAGAGGAGATTCCAGAAGCGGATTGGGAAAAGCTGTAATGGGTGAAGGGAAAAGGGAAACACCTCCAGTATCACTCAAGTCAAGTCACTGATTGATTGCGATAGAGCTGTAGCTCAGTCCGTAAGCGAGCAATTTCAGCTCGTAACTCGTCAATAGTAGCTTGTAGGTCAACGGATTGAGAACCAGTCGAAACAGTAGTACTAGAAGAGCGATCGCCCATGGCGATTTCCATTTCCTGTTGCGCCCTTTCCATGACTTGCTCAGTAAACTGTTGCAAATGCTCTCGCTGTTCAGCATCAAATTTGCCAAGTTCGCTAAGAGCATTCGTTAAGGAGTCTTCTACGCGATCGCCCAGAGTTTGAGCTAGCGATCGTCCGACAAAAAAGGCATGAATGACTGGATTGCTCATGGGGAATATGGTTTGGGTCTTCTTGACACTCACCTGGTTAAAACTCGGGTGATTCTTAGGCTGATCTTGCCTTAGTTCATCCGCTCAACAAGTTGAGTGTCTTCCCCTTGGTCTTACAGAGCATTCCTGAGTCTTTCAACTCACTCCTTAAGCTTAAATTCCCGTGTGTCCCACGGTATTTCAATGCCTTCACAGGTCTTATATGATTCAAATGTATCGAGATTTCTCGAATTCTCGCTTTAACGTTTCTTACTTTACAAGATTTAGGATTTCTGCTACCAGGGTTCCGGACACTAAGAAATCACAATCCGCTAGACCAACTTCGCTTTTCATAAGCGCTTTACCGCTGTCATTAGCATAACACTTAATTGGTGGTGTTATGAGAAAAATATACTCGCAACTCAAGTTGCTAGGCTAAACGCCGAGCTCGGTTTCATCCCTCGGATAAATCGCGAGTGAGCCTGCACCATCGCTTATCCTGTAGCAAATTATAACGTTTAACTGAATGCTGGGTGATAGGGTAGATAGGGGAGATGAGGGAGATGGAGGAAATTATGTAGGGGCGGGTTTCACTGCTATCTTTTCGGTCACACCCAGATGTAACTCGCGCCCGCCCCGACTTGACCAATGACCAATGACCAATGACCAATGACCAATGACCAAAGGACAAAGGACTAATGACCAATGACCAATAACCAATCAAAGTTGCGATTCGGAAACGGGCCAATCGCTACGGGGGGGAAAGGTTTGTTGAGTATGCAAAATTGTTGATCCAGGTTCACCGGGTTGGTTGAGTCGTACCGCACAGCCGAATCCAATCCCGGCTGACGCAGCGATCGCGCCTGTCATAAATAAAGCTTGTAATGGGATTGAGGCTTTTGTTCTAGCTGTTTTGAGTCTTGTTCCTTCCCGGCGCTCTAGTACAGGGTTTTGAGTGTTGCTCCTTCCCTTCGCTCTAGGACAGGATTTGGAATGTTGACCCTTTGTCACCTTCGAGGGTAGAGTTTTGAGTTTTGGGGACTTTCGAGGGTATGGTTTTGAGTGGGGCTGGGTTTTGACGGGCTGAGGGATTATGGGTTCAGGAATAGCAACAGACTCTTGCAGGGGAAGCTGCTTTAGCCAAGTGTCTATCGTTTGGGGACGATTGTTAGGGATGAGTTCTAAACCAGATTTTACGGCTTGTTGAATGGGGGAGCTTAAGTTAGACGAGGCTGGCTGAGAGGATGAGGGAAATAGGCGATCCTTTTCCTTGGCTAACAAAGCTTGTCTGACGGGTGCAGGTAAGGGAGGAGAGCCTGTGAGTAGGCAGTAAAATGTGGCAGTTAAGGCATAGATATCCGTTTGCGGCGTTGCTGTAGGGGTTAAGGTATTCTCTTCTGGAGGAGCGTAGCCAGCAGAGAGGAAGCTGGCGTAGGTTTGTTGGACGCCTGGGGTGAACTCATAGAGCATCCCCACCTCACATAACACAACGCGATCGCTATCCTGACGCCGAATAATGTTTTTGGGTTGGATATCTCGGTGTAGTAACTCGACTTGGTGTAGAACCTTTACCGCATCACTGATTTGACGGATATAGTTGATCGCCTCCGCCTCTGGCAAGGAACCCGCTTGCAGAACGTCTGCCAATGTCTGTCCAGGGATATATTCCATCACCAGGTAGGGATATCCCGTGTCCTCAAAATAGTCGAGGACGCGAACCAGATGAGGATGTTGGCAATAGTTCAAGCGTTTGGCAATGTCTAAAAATTCCTGCTTGAATTGATTAACATTGGGATGCTGGCGCAGCGCTTCCCCTATGGTTTTAATCACAACCGATTGACCTGACTCAGTATCGGTTGCTTTGTAGGTAAGACTGAAAACACCCGCACCCAGTTGGGTACTGAGAACGTATTTCCCTTGGTTTAAAGTCCGTTCTGCCTTCAAGTTCATAAAAATTCACTCCCCACAAGCACAAATAATGCTATAGCCTAGATGGAGTATATCCAAATTGTGCCAACACTCAACACTCAACATTTACGTCGAACGAGGATAATGCTGCTCTAAAAATGCTTGGGCATCTGCCTCATCCTGAATCACGCCATCCAAGGTTGCGGTTAACAGAGCATCCAGCATTTCTTTATAGTGGGGTCCTGGCTTATAACCCAAACGTTTGAGATCATTCCCATTGAGAGGCGCTTGCACGGTTGCCAAGTTCGTGAAATAGTGCCACAACTTGCGCCGAATTGCCCGATAACTGTGTACGGCAATCAAAACCAAGGTAGGTAATTTATACTGACGTAGCAGCAAAACGACTTCACTGGGACGCTGACATTGGGGTAGAGACTCCACCACTTCGGTTTGAGCTTGTCCGAGATGCTGCAGTCGCTCAATACTATCAATAGGCAGTTGTAAATTTTCTGCCACCTTGCCCCGTTCTTGAGGCTCTAAATGAGCAATTAACACCTCAAGACGCATCTGCCAATGTTTTAGGGTTTGATCCGGATCAAACCGTCGTAACCAACGGTCAATTAGACGAACCCGCCACCATAACAATGGGTCAAGCTTTAAGCTGGGATGAAGACAGCGTAATGCTCCGAGTGAGCCGATGAGTTGGAATGCCCGTTGCCAATAGGGAGCTTCTAGAATGTACTTTAATTCAGCTTTCAAGCGGGTTTCTAGAGCAGGCGCTCGCGTATTTGCTCCTAGCGATCGCTCATAAACGCCACTCTCTAACGCATACTGGATATAGTCTTGGGTTTGGGGTTCCAGTTCAAAGCCTAAGCGCACGGCAAACCGCACCGCTCGATAAATGCGGGTGGGATCTTCGATAAAACTATTGGCGTGCAAGACGCGAATTTGACGCGATCGCAAATCCAACATCCCACCAAAAAAATCCAGTAGGGGCAACGCCTCACCTCGCCTCCCCGTCAGTCGGGCTGCCATGGCGTTAATCGTAAAGTCTCGCCGATAAAGATCCTGGCGAATAGAACTGGCTTCCACTTCCGGATTCGCCGCTGGATAGGGATAAAACTCAGTTCGAGCCGTGGCAATATCAATCCACAGGGAATCCAGCACCGGGTCATTATGCCACAACAATGCTGCCGTTTGAAACGCCCCATGAACATCTAAGCGAGCATTCGGGTAACGTTCGCGTAAGGCTTTCGCCAAAGTTACACCTGCACCCACATCAGCCGCCCGATGAAACCCATCAACCACCAAATCCACGTCTTCTAGGAGCAAAGGTTGGCTCTCATCCGCCAGCAATACGTCACGAACGGCTCCCCCCACTAAATAGAGATGCCAACCCCGTTCCTGGGCTTCCTGGGCGGCTTGAGTGAGCAATTGCCACAGGGCAGGAGCAAGGCGTTCCCGCATATTTAACAGGCGGGATGAGGGATAGGTCATCTGGATAGGGCAAGTCTCTCCCCAGCGCTCTTGATCTTGGCGCACTTGTCGCAGCACATCGGTACGAGTGACAATCCCGACTAACTGCCCATTCTCTAACACGGGTAAGCGTCCAATATCATAAGTCACCATCAGCGACTCAATTTCGGGTAGTGAGGTTTGGGGGGTAATGGTTTTCAGGTTTCGGGTCATATACCCTTTAACTGGGGCATGACCTAAACCGTGATGCAGCGCCAGATCAATATCTCGCCGTGAAATAATCCCAATTAACTGGTCATGTTCATCAACCACAGACAGTCCAGAATGCCCATAACGCAGCAAAATCCGCTGTGCTTCGCCAACGGTTGTATCGGGGCGAATAGTTCGCACCGGGGAAGACATTAACTCTAGGGCGCTTAGGGGTTGGGGAATTTGCTCCTTGAATTGATCAACGAGTTGGGGCAAAACCTCTGGGGGATTGTAATGGCGTAGGGTGACGGCGGCGGCTTGAGAATGTCCACCTCCACCCAAAGGTTGCAAGAGTGCATTCAAATTCGTGCCAGGAATCCGCGATCGCCCGATTATCGTCAGACGGGATGATTTTGATTGTTGATTGTTGGATTCACTCACATCTTCCCCAGCTTCCCTGCTCCCAGACGTGCCATGGCACGTCTCTACATCTCCCCCATACTCCGCCGCCAGCAATAGGGCGTCGCTTTCCGTCAGGTCAACTAATCGTGAGGCTAAACTTGAGAGTCCCGGTACATAGTCTTGAGTTTTCAGGAACACCCAAGACAGGGTATTACCTTGATAATTTTCAGATTGTAACTGCTCTAGGGCTGTGGTGAGCAATTGTTGCAACTGCGGCGAAAGTCCTGGATCAACATAGTCGGCAATCTGGCGGATATTTGCCCCTTGTGCCATTACCCAAGCCAGAGCCATGGCATCCCGTGGAGTAGTTTGGTCAAAGGTTAAGGAACCTGTATCTACATGGATACCGAGTGCCATCACTGTGGCTTCGGCGGTGGTTAATTGGATTGACGTTTGTTGTAATTGCTCGACGATGAGCGTTGTGGTGGCACCCACGGGTTCAACCTGTCGGAATGTGGCAGGAATATCACTGTCAGTGTCGCCGTGATGGTCGTAAAGTTCAATGGCAGTAAGATAAGGCAAGTCGAACCATTGAGCAGCTTTCCCTAAGCGATCGCGCTTTTGGGTATCCACCACGACAAGAGAATGAATTTGGTCTACTTTAACCGAACGTCGTTCAATCAAAGCATACTCATCCCGATGCAGTGCCAAAAAATCCCGAACCGCCGGGTGAGCGCCCCCTGTTAGGACAAGTTTCGCTCCTGTTTTCAGGCGCGTCAGCCCGACGGCTGCTCCTAGGGCATCAAAGTCGCTAATCGTGTGACACAGGATTAAGTCCATGGTTTGTCATTCGTCATTTGTCATTCGTCATTTGTCATTCGTCATTTGTTTGCTCCCTCTGCTTCCCCTGCTCCCTCTGCTCCCTCTGCTCCCTCTGCTCCCTCTGCTTCCCCTGCTTCCCCTGCTCCCCCTGCTTCCCCTGCTCCCTCTGCTCCCCCTGCTCCCTCATCTCCCTTGTTGCTGATTTTCAGTTTTTTCAAAAAAGCGGGTCAATTTTTGGTAGCTTACTAATCAGAAGGATTTAACGTCTTGAAAGGCACAACAGGAAATGTCTATCTTATTTCAAATATCACTGGCAGCTTTGGTTATTTTGTCATTCGTCATGGTGGTGGGTGTCCCTGTCGCCTATGCTACCCCCCAAAACTGGGAGCAATCAAAAAACTTGATTTGGCTAGGTTCAGGGCTTTGGCTGGCTCTGGTTATTGTGGTTGGCATCCTGAACTATTTTGTGGTAGCCTGACCTTCTCCCCGGCTGAATGATTGAATTCAGACGGGGCTTCTCCACCAACAGACAGATGCTCATGACGCAAGAGGGCAAAGATAGCCATGGCAGTTTTTGAGGGAAATTTCACATCAGCCAGCTCCCTGCGCTTGGCAATTATCATCGGTCGATTTAATGATCTCGTGACAGAGAAACTATTAGCCGGGTGTCAAGATTGCCTGAAACGCCACGGTGTTGATCCCAATCCTCATGGCTCCCAAGTTGATTATATTTGGGTGCCCGGTAGTTTTGAAGTCCCTCTCATGGCTCGTCAAGCTGCCCTTAGCCATCGCTATGATGCGGTGATTTGCTTGGGCGCTGTCATTCGCGGTCAAACCCCCCATTTTGATTATGTGGCGGCTGAAGTCTCTAAGGGCATTGCCGCCGCTAGCTTTCAAACTGGAATCCCTGTCGTCTTTGGGGTTCTAACGGCTGATACGATGCAGCAAGCCTTAGAACGAGCAGGAATCAAGAGTAATAAGGGTTGGGAATATGCCATGAGTGCCTTAGAAATGGCGAGTTTAATGCAGCAGTTCAAGGGGCAAAATGGCTCAACCTCTTATAATGCTTATGATCCGGCAGGAACTCCTCAGTCCTTGCCTGTTTCATCAGGGCGGTCTCTTCCTTCAGAGTCAGCTTCAGAATACAATGAGTCTGGGAATTCATGATCTACTCAGACTCTACCTCTCCCTGTTGCAGGTCATGTCTTGGAACAGGAGAGTCATGGCAACTCAACAAATCACTTGACAAAGCTCGATTATTCTGAGACACTATATAAAGCAAAATAAATGCGGGTATAGCTCAGTGGTAGAGCGTCACCTTGCCAAGGTGAATGTCGCGCGTTCGAATCGCGTTACCCGCTTAGTTGAAAAGCGAAGTTGTAATGACCTCGCTTTTTCTTATATACAGTTTGTCTATGCAGGGCTGGTTACCCAAAATTGGTCAAGGGAAAAGAAAGCGCTAATATGAGAGCATGAGCGTCTCCCAGAAAGCCTCTAGTGGAGAATTGATGGGGATAAGTTTAAGTTATAGTGAATCACGATGCAGCCTGATTATGTCATCAGGAACATTCAATCATCAACGTAATCTTGGTTTTGAATAGCGCTTGTGCCACCTCAGAAAGCTCAAAAGATAGATTTAAGTAAGGAATATCCCTGCCCTTGTCGGCGGCGGGGGTGTTTAGTGCCGATTACCCTGACAGAAGCCTTTGGCTGTAATCGCTGTCAGCAGATTTTCGTTCTTGAAGAAAATGGGCTTATAATCGAGCAATTATCGACGACTTATCCCTACAAAAAAACGTGGCGTTGGACAGGTCATCGCTGGGCGAGTACCCAAGGGAATCTTGGGGAAAGCTATCTACCTGTAGCCCTCTTAATTGTGCTGGTTTTGCTGATTGTCTGGTTACCCCTAGCGCTGCAATCTCCAACCGGTCCTTCTATAATTCTTTGGGCGTTACTGGCAGTGATTTTAGCGGTGTTGCCAGCGCTTATGGTGTGGTTAGCTTATCGGCGTTCGTAAATGATGGATATGGAAGCCTCTGATCCTACGCCTCAGTCCAACCCTGTGATTGCCAGAGCATATCGGGCATCTGTGGTTTTGGCAACCACAAAAGGAGTTGAGCGATCGCGTGGCGTTCAAGCGATGGTAAAAGCCTTGCAAAATGCGTTTGATGATATCTTGGATGCCAATACCATGGACTTGGAAGCCAGTCGAGAAATGGCAGTTCCTGAGTTGGTATTAGATTGGCTGAAGCTGACGCCAGAACGACTCCAGATTGCGATTGGGATTTTGCAGCGGATTGGGGAATTATCTGATCCGATTCGTCGGGTGATGAATGCGTCTTATCAACTTGACCATTCTCAAACCTATTGTCAAATGATGCCGTTGGGCGTGATTGCCTTAATTTATGAGGCGTTCCCAGAGTTAGGTGCGATCGCGGCGGGTTTTTGCATTAAAACCGGAAATAGTTTGATATTAAAAGGAAGTAGCGAAGCCAGTCAATCCAATCAAGTGATTGCCGAAGCGTTACAGAACGCCTTGGACGAGGCGGGTTTACCCTCAGGTTGTTTGGAATTGTTCCCTTCCGAACAGGGGGCTTCTATGCGAGATTTAGTCACACGGGATGACTATTTAAACTTGGTGATTCCTTACGGACGCCCGACGCTAGTGCAGCAAGTTTTGCAACAAGCAACGGTACCCGTTTTAAGATCAGCAATGGGGAACTGCTATCTCTACTGGTCTGAATCAGGGACTTGGGATGGGGTGCGATCGATTATTTTAGACAGCCACGCCAGTATCCCTGATCCAGTGAATGCGATCGAAAAAGTCTTGATCCATCGTAATCAAAAGCCATCCTCGTTAATGAATCTCTGTAAGAGTTTGAGCGACAAGGGCTTCAAACTCAAAGCCGATGCCGAGTTAGTGGCAAAGTTTCCCGATCAATTAACTTTAGCGTCTGAATCGGAATGGAGTCAACCGTATTTAGATAAGGTTGTTGCCTTTAAATTAGTCGATAACACCGAAGACGCGATCGCGTGGATTAATCAATACAGTAGTCGCCACGCTGACTGCTTAGTTACTGAGTCTTATCTGGAAAGTCGCCAATTTTCTCTCAAAGTTGATAGTGCTTCGGTTTATCTCAATTCCTCACCGCGATTTTCCCGCAATCCCAAACGTGGGGACTCGGTGTTTCTGGGGATGTCCAATCAGAAAGGGTATCGTCGCGGGATGATTACGTTGGAGACGTTAACCACACTGAAACAAGTGGTTCAGGGGAATGGGCAGTTTTAGTTATTTGTCATTTGTCATTTGTCATTCGTCATACTCGCTTCGCTAGAAGCAAGCTACTGGCGTGGCACAGCTTATTTGGTGGATTAGCATTGTAGGGGCGCACCGACGTGCATCAGTGTCAACTTAAGCTCAACCCCTCACCCCCAGCCCCTCTCCCACGACCTATCCCTTATACGCATCTTTCTTAACAATCCTGAAAGCCTTGTTTAACAAGGCTTTCAAATTCAATTCATTCCACTAAACTTGACAAATTACCACAAACTACTCTTGACAAAGACCGAGTTTTATTGAGAATGGGCTATGTAGGAATAGGGGTTGGAGAGCGCTATAGCGATCGCTCTCGCTAATGTTAAGAAAGATGTGGGTAATGCATAGTGGGGGAGAGGGGTTGAGCTTAAGTTGACACGGATGACCGACGTGCGCCCAATTCCAAACCGACGTGCGCCCAGAAAATCGGAAAAATCTATCAGATTTGTTTTGTCGTGAGGGAACCTGAGCCAACTCCAGCTATGCGTTTAAGCACTAAAGTGCTTACTACAAACTTGCTTCCTGCCTTCTTCTAAGGATTGCGTCGCCGAAATTCAGCAGGGGTTAAACGGAGGGGTTGTTCCGGGCTCCAAATGCCATATCCCATAATCCTGGCGTATTCCTGAGCGCGGATTAGGCGTTCATTATATTTATTATTAGGCGATCGCGGTGTCGCTAAAACATATCCTTCTTTAATCAGTTGCTCATTGAGCATGACTCCATCATGCCAAACGTAGGCTAACCAGCGACCAAAACTGTCTTTGGTTTGCACATCAGGTTCTAAGAAAACCGATTGCAGTACCATTTGTTGACCCCTCGTTTCACCGATAAGTTGTTCAATCCGAGTTTTGGCTGCGGTTCCCCAAGGCTGTTGTCTCAAGTCGGGTGCTTCTATACCAATTAACCGTACCCGAACAATTAAGGCGGGTTGTTGAGTGGTATCTAATACCTCGATGGTTTGTCCACTGACGACTTGTTGGACTTGTACAGGGATACCAGGAGTAACTTGTTTAGATTGACATCCTCCCAGTAAAAGGAGAAAGCTACAGCTAATTAGGAGGGCGATAAGGCGGTTGGGATAAGCTGTATTGCTGTTCACATTAGCTGTGTGGTGTTTTGATCCCCCCCAGCCCCCCTTAAAAAGGGGGGAGTAACTGAAATAGAGGGAGCGACTGTGCTGTTTAATCCTCATCTAAGGGCAATCCAAACCGAATCTTGCCTTTACCAAAATAGCGCCCAAACTGGAGTTCGTAGACTTCATCCTCATCCTGGGTTTCGACTTCTATGTCAGAACGGGGATACCCCACACATAAAAGTGCGTACCCTTTTTCGCGCAGCGCTGGAGACAATCCCATGGCTTCCGGTTGATAGATGTCACCGGAGAGGACACGCACCGCACAGGTGGTGCAAGCGCCATTGCGACAAGAAAATGGGAGTTGTACGCCTTGGTCTTCTGCGGCTTGGAGAATGTAGCGATCGCTTGGGACTTCTAGGGTATGTTGGGTATTGGTTTGACGATGGTGAATGGTAATTTTATAGAATCGAGTCATCCCTTTCGTGTATAATTACAG
>NZ_DS989853.1:90357-104307 GCF_000155555.1 Coleofasciculus chthonoplastes PCC 7420 | reverse complement strand
TTGAGTCGCGATGCGGATAGAAAGCAAGTAAAGCCCCCCCGCGATCAGCACAGCAAAGATTAGTAGCAGGACTCTCACCCAGGTCTTTTGATGCCAATTTTTCGGCTCTGGCTCATGCATTAGTTTTTTGCCACCCCTGATTGGCGTATTGCTTCAAATAAACTAATTGTAGCGAGACAGGTGAATCATCCCCCCACAGGGGATGCTACCCTAAGGGTAACTGGCGAGTCTCAATTCCTAACCTCGGAAGAGACCCAGTGAATGTTCCATCAATTGATAGGATAGTCTTGTGGTTGCCACTCCTGAAAAAGTCCAATCAATACCCACATCTAACCCAGAAGGCGGCGATCGCGTTGCCGTTTTACTCATGGGTTACGGGGAAGTCGAAAGTTACGAAGATTTTGCCAACTATAACGAGCAAGCCTTAAACTTATTAACCGCTAAGTTTGCGCCTGTACCCACCTGGGTGTATCCCCCCTTAGCCAAACTGTTAGCCGTTTTTGATTTCCATGAGTGGGGACATCAGCACAACAATTTCATCTCCCCCCACAACCAAATTTTTGAGCAGCAACGAGCCGGAATTGAACAACACCTGCAAGAAAAATGGGGCGATCGCGTCCAAGTCTTTAAGGCGTTTAACTTCTGCGCTCCGTTTTTACCGGAACAAGTGCTGGAGCAGATTAAAGCCCAAGGCTTTGATAAACTGCTAATTTATCCCCTCCTCGTCGTTGATTCTATCTTCACCAGTGGCATTGCCGTCGAACAGGTGAATAATGCCTTAGTCAAGTTGACGGAGGGCGATGAACATTGGCTCAAAGGACAACGGTATATCCCGTCGTTTTACAACGAACCCGCCTACATTGACTTGATGGCGCAGATGGTAGAGGAAAAAATTGCGGCTGATTTAGCCTCTGCTTACTTACCCTCTCAAATTGGCATTGTTCTGATGAACCATGGTTGTCCCCATGAGGCAAAGGGATTTACCTCCGGCATCATGGAAAGTGAGGCATTGTATGAACGGGTACGGGAAAAGCTAATTTATAAGTATCCTTTAATTTCAGTGGGTTGGCTGAATCACCAAACCCCTCTGATTAAGTGGACACAACCCAATACTGAGTTAGCCGCGCAGAATCTGATTGATTTAGGGGCAAAAGCGATCGTATTTATGCCGATTGGCTTTGCCACAGAAAATCATGAAACCTTGCTGGATGTTCATCACATTATTCACGCTTTAGAGCATCGTAACTCTGATGTGACCTATGTACAGATGCCTTGTGTCAATGATCATCCTGACTTTTTAGCCATGGTGGCAGATTGGGCAAATCCTCAGATTGAAGCGCTTTTAGCCGAAACTGCGATCGCGGTTAATCCGGAATCAGCTTCCAGTCATCATCATCACCATCATCATCACCACGATCACTAAACCTAAGATCCCCGACTTCTTGAAGAAGTCGGGGATCTGATTAAGAGTCGGGGATCTGATTAAGAGAGTTAGCCTTCCTTAACCTCCCATCGAAACAACCGGGGAAGCTGGGCTAAATCTAGGAGATAGTTACCCGTCCAAAGAACAATTTCTACAATTAACAGAGTCCTTACCCACATCAATTCGCTATCAGAATTCAGGATAGTCAGTCCTTCATATAATTGCCAGAGGCGATAAGGCAGATATAAGTAAGGAACCATTACCCAAACAACCGATTGAAACTGTTTTAATGTGATTATCTCCGATAAAATTTGTAATCCTAGCATCAAAAAATAGGAGGCAAGTACAATTAACACCGTAGAATGGTTCCACCAGACGCCCCAGAGAAGCATAACGACTAGGGGAACCAAGACTCCGATAACCTGAACTGTGCCAAACCAAATTTTAAACCATCCGGGCAAGGGTTCAGGAATAGTGAACGGTTTAGCCTTCCGCCACGCCCAGCCGACAATTGCAGTAAATCCAGTGGCAACAATAAAGAAACCGAGGTTCTCTAAAACTAGGTATAAATTTGTATTGACAGAAGTCATATAATTGTGTTCTGTAATCGGTTAATTGTCAGGTAAATCGCGTTTGAAACAATTTATTGATGATCTGTCATTTTCTCATAGGTTCTCCCAGTTCTGGTAAGTCTACTCTAGCTGCCAAATTAACTCAACTCGAACCTAAAGCGGTGATTGTGTCCACAGACGCGATCCGGGCGCAGTTATTTGGGGATGAGAACATCCAAGGGGATTGGTCATTGATTGAGGCGCAAGTGTTACAGCAAATTCATCGATCCATTGCCGATGGAAACCCGGTGATTTACGATGCAACCAATGCCAAACCCGAATGGCGGCGATCGCTTTTGCCCAAGATATCCGGTGAAACCGTGCGCTGGCTAGCCTGGTATCTTACCACTCCCCTGGAAACCTGCAAAGTTTGGAACCGACAGCGCCAGCGCCAAGTTCCTGATCAGGTGATTGAGGATTTTTATCGCGCATTACGAGATCATCCGCCTCAAACCAACGAGGGATTTTTAGCGGTAAATTCGGTCAATCTAGTGGATACAGAATCGGATATCTGGCAAATGTTCAACCAATCAATCGGTAGAGACGCGCCATGGCGCGTCTCTACTTGTAATCTTAAAGATAGGCAGGATTGAAGGGATTCATCGATTAGGATGACTGACGAACATAAGGCTGACGTACCATCGGCTGATTCTCAGCAGGTGCAAAAACCAACGGAAGGGACACCCTCAGAGTCGGTTGATAACTCCTGGACGAACCGCATGGCTGGACTCTGGACTACAGCCAGCGATCGCTTGCAGAAACTCCTTCCCACCGAACAAGTTACACAAACGGTGATTGACTGGTTTAGTGTTAATGAGGCGCAAGTCGCTGAGATTTTGGCGTCGGTACGCAAAGAACTCCCCACAACCCAAGCGCTGCTGATTGGCAAGCCTCAATCAGGGAAAAGTTCCATTGTGCGGGGATTGACTGGGGTTTCAGCGGAGATTGTGGGTCAGGGATTTCGTCCCCATACGCAATATACTGAGCGTTATGCTTATCCGTCGAATGACCTACCGTTGCTGATTTTTACCGATACTGTGGGTTTGGGTGATGTTAACCAAGAAACGCCGATAATTATTCAGGAATTGGCAGGTGAATTGGAACAGGATACTCATCGTGCCAGAATCCTGATTTTGACGGTGAAAATTAATGACTTTGCCACGGATACGCTGCGACAGGTGGCTGAACAGTTACAAGAGAAATATCCAGAGATTCCCTGTTTGCTGGCTGTAACTTGTTTACATGAACTTTATCCGGCTGATGTCGTTGATCATCCTGCTTATCCGCCAGACTATGAAGAGTTGAATCGCGCCTTTGAGGGGATTCAGCAGGCTTTTAAGGGACTTTATAATCGGGCGGTTATGATTGATTTTACCCTAGAAGAAGATGAATATAATCCTGTATTTTATGGCTTAGAGGCACTCAGCGACGCCTTAGCCGAGTTGTTACCGGAAGCCGAATCCAGGGCGATTTCTCAATTATTGGAAGAAAAAGACGCGGGTCAGCAACTGGGGAATCTCTATCGGGATGTCGGGCGACGTTATATTTTAGCCTTTTCGATTATGGCAGCAACCTTGGCGGCAGTACCGTTACCTTTTGCCACAATGCCCGTTCTAACGGCGCTGCAAGTCTCGCTGGTTGGGTTGTTGGGGAAATTATATGGACAAACGCTGACGCCTTCTCAAGCTGGGGGAGTTGTGAGTGCGATCGCGGGGGGTTTTGTGGCGCAGGCGGTGGGACGAGAATTAATCAAATTTTTACCGGGTTTAGGGAGTGCGATCGCGGCGTCTTGGGCGGCGGCTTATACCTGGGCGTTGGGTGAGGGGGCTTGTGTTTATTTTGGGGATTTAATGGGCGGGAAAAAACCCGATCCTCAGAAAATTCAATCGGTGATGCAAGAAGCATTTCAGTCGGCTAAAGAACGATTTAAGGGTATAAAGTAAACCTGAAAAACAGCCTGGAGTTCAAACTCCGGGCTAATAGCCCAAGTCCATTAAAATGGACTAAAATTTTTATCCAGTCGTCTTCAACTTTAGCTTTCAGCCTTGGGTTTAAACTCAAGGCGGTTGGTGAGACTGTGGTCAAAGTATAGCAACCGCCATAGCGGTTAAGCTGTCATGCATTTAAATTGGGTATTAGTAGCGAGCAAGATGCAAAGCCTGCGGCATGGCTTCGCTTAACGCACTACAAAGATTGCGCCATTATTGATATTAAGGTTTAAATGCCGAACAGCTTAGGACACATCATTTATGTAGAGACGTTGCAGGCAACGTCTCTACAATGGTGCCGAAAGTCCTAATCGATGTGTCTACTGCTATAATTGCCAGCCGTGCTAATCCAACATTCATTCTCGCAGGTAAGATAAGGAAACATATTGATCAAGGGTATTCAGATGGCAACCATCACACTTGAGCTTACGCCAGAACTCGAACAACAGTTACGGGATGAGGCTGCCCAACAAGGTCTTGATCCCAATCATTACATTGTAAATGCTCTGAAAGAACACTTGCGACCCGTTCAGTGTACTGCTTCCCGCCTGTCAAAGGCTGAAGCTGACTTATTGCAAAACATTAATTTGGGTTTACCACCACAAAGATGGGAACAGTATCATGCCCTGCTGGCTAAACGCCGTGCTGAAATCTTAACACCTGAGGAACAGGCAACATTAATTGAGATCTCCGACCAAATTGAACAAGCCAATGCTTGTCGAATTCAGTATTTAATTGAACTGGCAAGTTTGCGAAACACCTCATTGGAGACACTCATGCAGGAATTAGGCATTAAAGCCCCTGCCTATGTCTGAGCCAAAGTTAACAGCGAAACAGAAGGAAGCTATTGCTCGTCGTGCTGATGGATGTTGCGAGTACTGTCGCAGTCAGGCTCGTTTTTCACCCGATCCCTTTTCTATCGAACATATTACACCTCGTTCAAAAGGTGGAACCGATGAGAATGACAATCTAGCTTTGGCTTGCCAAGGATGCAACAACCGTAAGTACACGCATATTGAAGCACGCGATCCTGTGAGTGGAAATTTAGTATCTTTGTATCACCCTCGCCGCCAGAGGTGGGCAGACCAGTTTAGCTGGAATGAAGACTTTACAATAGTGATTGGTTTGACTCCAACTGGACGTCCAACTGTGGAGCGGTTGCAGCTTAATCGTGAGGGCGTGGTGAATTTGCGGCGAGTGCTACGCACAATTGGTCAGCATCCTCCAATAGATTCTGATCAGGTTTAATACTTTTCTAAGGCTGCCAGCAGCAGATGCCTCTCTGGAATTTATGGTGATAATTTTTCCTCCGTTTTTTGTTGCTTTACCAATTTTTTAACTAGACTTTTGTTGACCGAAAATATCGCCGCTAATTGTCTAATTGAGCTTTTTTATATTAAATGAGCTTTGACTATTTTTTCTAGCTAGAGCTACTGAATATACTTTCATTGGCTATCCGATTAAGGGTATAAAGTAGACCCGGAAACCAGCCTGGAGTTCAAACTCCAGGCTAATAGCCCAAGTCCATTAAAATGGACTAAAATTCTTATCCAGTCGTCTTAGACTTTAGTTTCATACTAAATCCGGGTGTCCCTACCCCGGTTATAACCCAGTCCGCGTAGGCGGCCTACCCTTCGGGAAGGCTTTGCCTATGTTTGTGTAGCAGCGATTTCAATCGCCGTGGCAAAAAGAGGGTAACTTAACGACTTTTCTCAATACCCTCACAGAGTTTGCGATCGCTCTCACTCACATTTGGGTTAGTCTTGAGATAGTCTCGCAGCCAATTACAACCGCGTACCAGTAAATTTTCTAGCGACTCCAACTTCCATAGTTTTACCGTATGGTCATGACTAGCAGAAGCAATCATCTCTCCATCTGGACTGAAGCTAGCACTTGCGACTCCTCCACTATGTCCTTGAAATGTTTGTATGAGAGTGCCATCTATTCTCCAAAGTTTCACTGTACCGTCAAAGCTAGCGGAGATAATCATTTGCCCATCTGGACTAAAGCTAACACTGTAAACCGACTCATTTTGTCTCGTGAATGTTCGTTCTAATGAACCATCTAAACGCCATAATTTTACTGTGCAGTCATAGCTAGCTGAGGCAATTAGCTGCCCATCTGGACTGAAGCTGACACAAAAGACTGAACTGTTATGACCATGGAATGTTCGTTCTAAAAAGCCATCAATACGCCACAGTTTTACCGTATTGTCACAGCTAGCCGAGGCAATCATTTGTCCATCTGGACTGAAGCTAACACTATTAACTCCGCTCCTATGTCCTTCCATTGTGTGCAATAGAGTACCATTGAGAGTCCAAAGTTTCACTGTGTAGTCACGGCTAGCCGAGGTAATCACTTGTCCATCAGGACTAAAGCTAATACTATTGACTCCACCGCTATGTCCCTTTAGAGTTTGCAATAGAGTACCATCAATTCTCCAAAGTTTTATTGTATAATCTTCGCTAGCCGAAGCAATTATTTGCCCATCCGGACTGAAGCTAACACTGAAAACTAAACGGCGATAGCTATTGTCAGTTGAATTAGTTGACTCTAACCTAGGGCTAGGTTCTGAGTTATTGGGGCAGTTTCCTACTAATGAACCATCAATACTCCAAAGTTTCACAGTTTTATCAAGACTGGCGGAAGCAATTATCCGTCCATCGGGACTAAAACTAACACTTGTCACGACATTACTATGTCCCTGAAATGTTTGCTCTAGAGTGCCATCTATCTTCCAAAGTTTCAATGTACCGTCTCCACCTCCAGAGACAATCATTTGTCCATCCGGACTGAAGCTAATGGTTTGAACTCCCTTCTGATGTCCCGGAAATTTTTGTTTTAGAGTGCCATCAGTTTTCCATAGCTTGATACTTGGATCATTGCTACCAGCCGAAGCAATCATTTGTCCATTTGGACTAAATATAACACTTTTGACACCACTGGGATGCGCTGGAAATGTTTGCACTAGAGTACCATCAACTCTCCACAGTTTTACTGTACCATCAAGGCTAGCGGAGACAATCATTTGACCATCTGGACTGAAGTTGACACTATAAACTAAACCATTATGCCCCTCCAAGCGATTGTATTCTTGCATTTGTTGGATGGTTTGATATAAGCGACTCAATGTCAAAGCTTGTTTCTCTGATGACACCAAATCGGCTATCCCTTGTAACTTTTTACCCGCTTTGACAAGAGCCAATAAAGTTCCTAGCTGATCATGAGATGACCAGAGTAGCTGAGATAAGGAATTTAATGCTTCATATTCTGCTAGTTTTGCCCTTTGTCGTTCCTCCTGTTCTTTGTGTAATGCCGTTTCTTTCTCTTTTAGTGCTTGCCTTAATTGAGCTTCGGTTAACTTCTGCTTCTCCCTGGCTTCTGCCAATTCCACCAACAATCCTAGTTGTTGCTGCTGACGAATAAATGCGGCTAAATAATCATGAACTAATTGATAGCGATCCGCCGGAATCTCTGGTAATAGAAACACTAATCCCGATTCAACAAAAATCTTGAGTGCCAAATCTAATTTACTCGCGTTTGCCGTTAACTCATCAACTAACTCCTTTAAATCCCGTTCTAATTCAGCGCGAGTCTTTAGCGGACGAGTTCCCTTTTCATCCGTCAGTAAATACAGCGCCAATTCCGCTGCTTGTCGATTCTCAATACCACAATCCTCAATCACAGCTTCGACATAGTGCTTGACTAATTCCTCCTTCGTTCCTACCTCTCGATAGTCAGCCAAAGTTTTAATATTTTCCGCTTGCAGTTGCGCCCCGACAATCTGTAATTCAATGGGTAATATTTCCCCCGTTTGACCTGCTAAATCTTTGACCAATTCATCAATTAAGGCAGGTTCTAGGTAAAAGCGCGATCGCGTGGTTAAATCTTCTATAATTGATCGGGCATCGGCGGGTGAAAAATTCCCTAATCCATACAGTACATTCTTGCCTAAAATATCATGACCAATGACACTCATGCTATCGAGGCGATTACACTCTAGTAGATAATGCAGGTAATCCTCCCGCAGCGATAGAATTACTTTAACTGATAAAATATTCAGACAGTCTCCTAAAAAGTCCCAAAATGGTCGCCGTTGCGCTAAATTGGGATAAACAAAGAAGAATTCTTCAAACTGGTCAAAAATTAGCACTGTCCTGATATTGTGCTGTTCATTTTTCCGTAACTGTTCCAGGATTTTGGCGTAAGGCGGGGTTTGTGGCGAGGTTGGTGTTTTTCTGGAAAAGTTATTGTCTACATCCTGAGAAGGTGAGGGCGGGTTTTGTTTAGAGGTTTGTGGTTTTCTGGAAAGGTTATCTCCTAAACCCGCCCCTACAGAAGAATCGGGCGGGTTTTGTTTAGAGATTTGTGGTTTTCTAGAAACGCTATCGTCTAAACCCGCCCCTATAGGATTATTTGTCGTTTTTTCCTCCTCTAACTCATCCGTTACGAAATCCGTTACCAACTGCTTGTTCAATTCCTCTACCCAATTGGTATAAACTCGGATTAAAAGAGGCAAATTATTTTGAATACCAATAACTCTGTGTTTTAAGGCTGGTATTAATCCCGCATTTACGAGGGAACTTTTGCCCACGCCTGATAATCCATGAATTACGATTAGCTTACAGTCATTCCGTCCAATCCGCTCTAATAACCGCTCTAAATCCCGCTGTCGCCCTGATGCGATAATTTCCGGCGCAACTGTTTCTTGATTATCGGTTTTGGCTGACGCTTCTTGTCGGTGTGGTTGTAGTCTTCCCGCACCAATAAAGGCGCAAATACTATATTGTTGTTCAATAGAACGCCGCAGTTGCTTTGTGGCAAATGCTGCTAAATAATGCTTTTCTTCAAAATAAAGGTCGCGCAATTCTACGAGAATTCGGATATATACTAAAGGATGTCCTCGATCGCCTAAATCTCTGGCTTGCACCAAATGCGCGATCGCGTCTTGTTTATTGCCCAATTGTCGTTCCGCTTGGGCTAAAAATAGCAAGTTTAATCCCTGAAACCATCGATTCTGTTCCGGGAGTTGGGCTAAAATATCCTCGGCTTGTTGTGCGGCTTTGCGACTATCTTCCCAACGCTGTTGCTGTAAGGCGACTTCGGCTAAAAAACTATAATCTTGGGCTAATCTACTGGTACTGCTATACCGTTGATGCAAGGATAACGCCTTTTGTGCCACTTGTTCTAATTCATCCCATGATTGCATCCGTTGCAAGACTCGTTCAAGTTGGGTAATGGATTTTGCCACTAAATCGGGGCGGTTTTCTTGTTCAAAAATGTCCAAAGTTTGCTGTAAAGCAATCTTGGCGGGTTGCCAATTGGGTTCGCCGTGTTTTGTTCGATCAACGGCGTAATAGTGGTAGAGTCCAATGTGAAATAATACTAACCCGACTTTTAATTGAGGGTTAATCGTTTCTCCGGGTTCTTCAATAAGGGTTGGTTGATTTAGATTATCGGTTTGAGGCGAAGGGTTATCGGTAAAACCCGCCCCTACATGGGTTTGTTGTTGCCAAAATTCTAAACTTTTCTGTAAATAATCTAAGGCTTCTGGACTATCACCCGCATTTATTCCGCGCAGAAATGCTAAATCTGCGGCAAACTGGGGGGTTAACTCTAGTTCCCGCTGAGATAACTCTTTTAAGGCTACCTCGAATTCTGAACGAGTTAAGCAACCTAGGTCTAAAACGTTGGCTAACTTATATAAAGATTGAGGGGAATTTACAGCTAAGGCTTTGGTAAATAGAGATGTGACAGCCTGCTGGAGAGCATTAACTAACTCATCCGTTGGTATTGCAAAGGCGGTTGTTGTTGCCCAACTCTCGAAATCTGGCGCAACTCTCAGCAGTCGAATATAAACCCGATCATTCATCCATAGGATGAAAGGAAAGGGGAAATTCTTGCGAAACTCTTCCCGCACCTGATTCATCGCCGCGAACATGTCATCCACATTGTCTAAAGCGGCAAAGCCAGATACCATAAGGGCAGAAGGTATCTCCTGTCCTAGTTGCGATCGCACGGTGCTAAATAGGGTTTTGTCGTCTGGCTTCAGGTGAATAAGTCGGATGTCGAAGGTGCATTCATCTTGCAGTTGCTGGATCAGGCGTTGTTGCAAATACCCATAGTTACAACGCGCCAACATCAGGCAAAACTGTCCCTGACAAGCTTCCATCGCCCAGGCTAATTCATCTAAAGACTCCTGATTGGCTAGAGTAAAATCGTTCAAGTCTTCACTCCTACATCATGTATTTATTGTAGTGAGTTCATTGGTTCTGGCAATGGGGGAAATTTAACGGTGAATGCTTCCCAAGATGTACAACTGATTGGAACCTCCGATAATACTCGGCATCCCAATGGCTTGTTCACGACAAGTACAGGGAATGGCATGGCGGGAAACTTGACAATTGAAACGGGAGCCTTACAGATTCGCGATCGGGCGCAAGTGAGTGTGGACAGTTTTGGCTTAGGGGAGGCGGGGAACTTGATGATTATCGCCGACTCCACCCCATGAAATCCTCAATGCCCATGCCATTTGGGAAGATTGGCGTATTGACGCCGAGGCTGAAGCCACTGATCCGATAGAATCGGATCGGGTCAGCCGTGATAACCAACGCCCAACCGATAACGAACCCAAAAGAATTGTCGAAGCGCAAGGCTGGTATAGACATGCCAATGGCACGATAATTCTCACCGCCGAACCCAAGACTGTAACGCCATAGGAACTGGGTTGAGTTCGGTCAACTGTCACTAATTTTGAGGTTAATATAAGCACGCATTGAGTATATTGTCCATATACCTAAGATTACAAATTGTGACTTTAGAAAAATGCTACAATCTTTACTGATTAAGGCTTTCCGCTAATTTCCTAGTCCACCTATGAGCTGTGCCACGCCACTAGATTTACCTAAGTTTGGCGTAGCGCATTCACTCGGATCTGTTCTCCAACCTCGTGCTAACGGCTCAACAGGCGCTAAACGGCAATGTCATCTAACAATTTAGACCACTACTACAGAATACTGGGACTAGAACCCGGAGCCTCCCTAGAAGACGTGAACCAAGCCTATAAAGACTTGGCATTTATTTGGCACCCGGATCGTGTCCCCGAGGATAATCAGCGCTTGCGTCAGAAAGCTGAAGCCAAACTCAAGGAAATTAACCAAGCGCGAGACGAACTGCGATCGCAAAAACCCAAAACCCCCAAACCCTCATCCCCACCGCCGCCCAAACCTGCTTCCAATACCTATTATTACCGTGCGCGATCGCCCCGACGAGAACCCACTCAATCGCGGCGTTACTATCAATCCAGAGAACCGCAGCAACCGCCCTCCTCCTCCAGGAACTACTACCAACCCAGAGAACCGCAGCAACCGCCTTCCTCATCCAGGAACTACTACCAACCCAGAGAACCTAAGCAATCCCAGCGCCCGCGATCGCAGCCTGATCTCAGTGGCGCTAATTTTCAGGGGGTTGATCTGAAAGAAAAAGACCTATCTGGACGTAATCTTAGTAATGCCAATCTCAGTCAAGCTAACCTGACGGATGCTTTTTTACATAAGGTGAATCTCAGTGGCGCGAATTTAGAAGGAGCAAATCTGTTTCGCGCTAACTTATTTCAAGCCTGTTTAGTTCAGGCAAATTTACGGAATGCGAATTTAATTGGTGCAGATTTAAGTGGTGCGGATTTGAGTGGTGCGGATTTGCGGGGCGCTAAAGTGGGAACAGGCGACCGATTGTTGGTTAAATTAACGGGAGCTATTTTATCGGGAGCTATTTTACCCGATGGCAGAATTCATGAGTAATCAGACTGAAGAATATAATCCTTCAGCCGCAATGATCTCGATTGGAAAAATCAACTCCTCATTATCTCCAAATTCCCCCTCAATCATAAGCGTTTGTAGTCAGTGTCTGACTTTAAGGCGAAGACAGCGCCACGACGAACTCCTCCAGAATCTGCCCAGATAGGTTAACCTGTATGCTAGAAGACGGTTCCCCGTACCCACACCTTGAACAGTTAACAATCCTCTGACTGTCAATGTTCGGGTTTTGTCAATCCTTTATCAGGAATGAGTATGAAGTTATCTGAATAGTTTAATTTAGAATGATATATTGGACGTATTTTCAGCCGCATTTTCCGGCGTATCTATCGGGAGAACGATTTCCAATTGTGGAAACAGAATCCTATTATAGAAAAAGCCTTGGTGACGAAAATTTAGAATTTTACTGGGCGAAGCGTTCGCGGCGAAAATTTAGCCGTAGAACCGAAAAATATGGGTGCGAAGGTTCCTTCGCCCCTACGAATGTATGAATTTATGACTGTATGACTTTTACAAACCAGGGTTTACTATGACTAAGGCATCATCACCAACATCTAGAGGCGTTAACCGACGCGGGGAAACGGATTGGCGACTTTTCCGGAGATTGGTTCCTTACGCGCTGACTAAAAAACGCTTACTGATCACAGCGATTATTTTACTCATTCCCGTATCCATTCTAGGTGCGATTCAACCCTTAATTATTGGTCAAGCGGTTTCCTTGATTCGTCAAGAAGAAACGTGGTGGTTTCTGGATAATCGTTCTTTATCCGAAGGCATCAATATCCTGGCGACTCTGTTATTACTGAGTATCATTATCCGATTATCCTGTAGCATTTTCCAGAAATTCCTGGAAGAAAAATTAGGTCAGCAAATTACCGCCGGGATTCGCAATGATTTATTTGACCATATTACCTCCCTGGCGGTGCGATTTTTTGACCGAACTCCGGTGGGAAAACTGATTACCCGGATCACCAGTGATGTGGAAGCATTAGGATTAGTCTTTTCCAGTGGTGCCATTGGCATTCTCAATGACATTTTCTCAATGCTGGTTATTGCCATTTTCATGTTTTCCCTACAATGGCAACTGGCGCTAATTTTGATATTAATGTTATTTCCAGTTACCGGGTTAATTGTCTACTTCCAGCGGCAATATCGGAAAGCGAATTATACAGCTAGGGAAGAACTATCCACACTCAACTCAATGTTGCAAGAAAATATCGCTGGGATTAATATTGTCCAACTATTTCGCCGGGAACAAGTGAATGCTGAGATGTTTCGGGCGGTGAACCAGCGCTATGTCGCGGAAGTTGATAAAACCATTTTTCACGATTCTGCTGTATCTGCCACATTAGAGTGGATTTCTTTGGTTGCGATCGCGGCGGTATTATGGTTAGGAGGCTGGTTAATTCTGCGAGATAATCTCAGTTTTGGTGTCTTATCTGCTTTTATTCTTTATGCCCAGCGTTTATTTAATCCTTTGCGTCAGTTTGCGGACAAGTTTACCATGTTCCAAGCTGGATTCACGGCACTTGAACGGGTGAGTGATATTATGCATGAGCCGATTGAAATTCGTGATCCAGAGTTATCTCATGCGGCGTTAATTTCAGAACAGCAGAGGACAAATGGTAAGAGAGAAATAGCGGCGCATCGAGGTGAAATTCGCTTTGAACATGTCTGGTTTGCTTATAAAGATGATGACTATGTTCTCAAGGATTTAAACTTTACCATTCGCCCCGGAGAAAAAGTGGCGTTAGTGGGTCCTACGGGTGCGGGAAAGAGTTCGATTATTCGCTTGCTGTGTCGCCTCTATGAAGCGACAAAGGGACGCATTTTAGTGGATGGGATTGATATTCGGGATTTGCCCCAAGCTGAATTACGGCGTCAGATGGCGGTTATTTTGCAAGAGGGGTTTTTGTTTGCTGGGGATGTTAAAAGTAATATTACCTTGGGCGAAGACTACTCGATTGAAGAAGTTAAAGCGGCGGCGGAAGCCACAAATGTGGCACAATTTATTGAACAACTTCCTCAAGGTTACGATACTCAACTTCGGGAGAGGGGAACCAACCTTTCTGGGGGTCAAAAGCAGTTATTAGCATTTGCGCGGGCGGCAATTC
>NZ_DS989853.1:75202-90257 GCF_000155555.1 Coleofasciculus chthonoplastes PCC 7420 | reverse complement strand
CTCTCAACCATCCGCAATGTAGACCGAATTTTGGTGCTTAAGCGGGGTGAGTTGGTTGAATCTGGTTCTCATGAACACCTGTTGCAACAGAATGGTTTGTATGCGGCTTTGTATAAGTTGCAGATGTTGGGAAGTTAGGGTATTCGTCATTTGTCATTTGTCATTTGTCATTTGTCTCAAATCGAAACGACAAGAGGGCGGGTTTTGTTGATAAGTTATCGGTATACCCATCAATTAAACGGCTAAACCCGCCCCTACAATAATATATAACTTTTACCTCCTGCCTTCTACCAGTTTCTTGCCCATGGCTATCGCTTATCAACCAAATTGTTGCCTAGATTCGTTTGATTTGCCCAAATGTTAGTCAATTTATCACGTTTATTTTTCTTGCTTGTATTGACAAGGATGGCTAAGTATGGATAAAAACAATAGAAGCAAAATCGGTGCGATCGCGTCGATTACCCTCCTCACTTTAGCCCTAGGATGTTCTCCATCAGAACAAAACCCTGAGACGATTGAAAGTCGTGAAAGTCGCGATCGCACGTCTGGGGAAACGACTGAATCTCCTGCAACCAAGCCCATTTCAGCACCAACCCATTCTCTCGGTGAGGTCATTTCCATCAGCCAAAACAATCTCAATCTCCAATTTACTGTTAACAGCACCAGGGTACATCCCGGAAAAGGCGTGATTCAACCCAATAAAGGAAATCAGTGGGTAGTAGTCGATACAACAATTGTTAATCAAGGACAACAAGCACAAACCTTTTCCGTGGTTTCCTTTGAAGTTATCGATAGCAACAATAATACTTATGAAGTGGCGCTTTTAGCCAGTGCATTGGAGGATATTGAGACGCCGACAGGTGAAATTAGTCCCGGCGATCAACGACAGGGACAGCTTGTGTTTGAAGTTCCCGAAGATACGACCAATTTGAAACTGTTATTTCAGCCGAATCCGATTGAGTGTGAAGAAAAATTAACAGCCGCCAAGGGATTAGATTGTCAACCCATTGTTGTTAAACTATAACCAATCACCCATCACCAATCAACCCTATGGAAACCGCCAATCCGATATTCCGCCATCAAATCTCTGCTGATGTAATTGCCTTAGACAAACAGGGACGAGTTGTTCTAGTTGGTGATGTCAGAGGTAGCCGTGTGGTTAAGCTTACCCTCTCTCAATTTACCTCCTACCTAAAAGCCACACAAACCGTGGTTCCATTCGCGATGCTAGTTGACCCCGAAACGATTCAAATTGTTCAATGGGATGGCGTCAATTGGTCTGAGGCGATCTGTTCCCTAAAAACAACAAATATAGTAAACTACTATGATCCAAGCTGCGACAATCAAACCATTGATGGAGATTATCTAGAAGCGTTAATTGAGTCTTGGCTGCGAGACTTAGCTTATCACTGGAAATCCGTCACACCGCCAGCAACTAACGATTTAGCTGCTATTGGTTTGTTGCAGCAGCTAGAAGATGGAAGCACCAAAAGTGACGTGGAGATTGCGGGTGATACTTTACTTGGAGACCAATTTTTTGATGAGTATTTGTACTGGGCGTGATCCGCAAGCCAATACTCTGTTAGAGAGTAGCTTACCATCGGTACAATTCGTCCTGCCAAGTATTTGCGTGATGGAAGCATTATCAGCCTTGGAAAAGGAGCTAAAGTATCGCAGACGCTTTGAAAATGAGTTAAACTTACAAATTAGTCAAGTACGGCGTGATCAAACCTCATCCCATGCTCAACGATTACTATTATATTTAGATCAATCCCGTCAAGAAAACAGGGCGTTACTGTCAGAGGTAAAAATGCGTCTGTTTCAAGCGATTAACCAGATATCTGGGAAAGCCGAACTCATTGATTTAACGTCGCCCATAATCCAAGATGGTTTAACTATTTCTTTAATTGATCAAGATTATACAGATAATCTGATTCTTCACTGTATTCTACATCAGGCTCGGTTATACCCGACGGAAACTCAAGTATTTTTGAGTAGTAATGAACGGGACTTTGGTACACCCGAAGTTCAAGCCGCCTTGCGAAATGTGGGGATTACCAATTATTTTAGTAGCACTCAAGTATTGCTCAATTGGCTACAGTCCCAGCAATCTGAATAAGCAACAGAAATGATCCAGGTATTGGCTAGTTCTAATTTAAGGCGTCTAGGGTTCGCTGCCATCCTCGCCTTCTTGTGTGCGATCGCGCCGTTTGTAGTAGGCGCTGTCTTCGCCATCAACGCTTGCATCACACCCTTCAATCAAAAGGTTGATTTGTAGAGGCGGGTTTTACTCTTAGCTGCGGCGAGATCTTACCCAGTGAATAAACCTGCCCTGATCCTAAGTACAATTTTTGCTCAATACAGCGCTTCTTTAGGTTAATTTAATTAATGGCTAATTGAGTAGAGACTTGGGACGAAGTGAGATATAATAAATTCAACCATCATCCCGTTATCGACAAATAGAGCAATCATGTGCATCCCCTAGAAATCAAGGATCAACTCAAATCCCTAATGAAAAAAGCATCATCGATAGAACCCTGTTTAGCGAAACGGTTAGATGAGATCAATCGCTGGGTAAAAGACATCAAGCCAGGTTCGCTTACTGCCAAAAAATTTGTCATGGCGTTTTTGTTAGAGGTGATTCGAGATGCTGACGTTTGGCTTAAGCTTAAAGGCTTATCCTCTCCAGAATTGCAGGACTCTGCTTTTGAGAAAATGACGCCCACGGAACAATATTGGTATGGTTATCTTTTTCCCCTATGGCTAAATAGCAATGATCCAAAGTTTTATATTTGGAAACAAAAATTGATGTCATGCGAATTTAGTCAAACGGACGATGATATCCTTAAGTCCATTGTTCAAACTATAGAGAGTCGAGGGGGTACAGTTTGGCGACGCTATATCGCCGATTTTTCTATGGCAACCGATTTGATTGTTAGTTATCGTCAAAGAAAACCACTTTGCCTTCAGGTGACTAGCGTGAGTAATAACTATTCTCAAAAAAAATATCAAAATTGGCAAAATACGCTACAAATGTGGGTAATCGATAGAGGACTTTTCCTAAGTTATAACCCTGGAAAACCCGATTTCTTGGAGCAGTTAGTAACAATAACACTTCATAACAGTGACTTTCTTCCCCTGGGGCGTTATCTCCAATTTCCCTAACTGGGCAGATTAGTCATGACGACCGAATTTTTTTAGCACAAACGGAATTTTCTATCTAAGTTATGGTCACCAAACAACAAAATTACAGTCATGATGACTTAGGCGCTTTTTCTGAAGCGCTGGAAAAATCCCGAAAAATGCAGCAGGATTGGCTGACTCATGGACTTGATTTTGTGAATTTGTATATTGAGGATATCGAGGGAGATTGGTTAGACAGATGGGATGATGATGAAACAACGGTAGAGAATTCTGTTACTTTAGCATCGGAAGAAACGTTTATTGATACCTCAATTGTCGAATTTATCGGTGCTTTTTTGGCGAGTGATTATTCCGCCGCAGTCTGGGCGCGAGACAGTGATCATCCCTTAGCGATGCGAGTGCAGCAGCAAATGGAAACTGAGGGATTAGCTCAAATTATTGCCCAGTTGGGAGACTGTTTGAGTATTCCTGACGAATCGGATAAACTGCATGAAGCGACCATGATTTTGGCAGGTGGGGTTACGGTTGGAGAGATGACCCGCGATTCTGGGGATGAGGAAGATGAGTTTAAGTTATTTGATTTAGCTGAAAGTTTGTTGGAGAAATTAGCGGAACTTAAAGCAAGAGAATGGAGGATTATGGGGAATTGAGGTGAATGAATGTATGTCAAGTTTGTCGGTTGATTCCTGGGAACGTAGGCGGAGGGTTCTGGAAGAGTAATCTGACTTATATCATGTCCGCTTGATTGTTTATTTAAATTAGATCGTACTTTGGAGAAGGGCGCACATCTGTTATTGGTGTCAACTTAAGCTGAAAAGCACGACTGGCAAGCATTTCACCCTCATCCCCTAACCCCTTCTCCCGACCCCCCTCGTTCCCCCCTACCCCCCTCGTTCCCCCCTACAAGAGGGGGGAGGACAGATGATGCTTCGCTTTTTTTGCAGGGGGGAGGACAGAGGATGCTTCGCTTTTGTTGCACGGGAGAAGGGGAACTTTCTCGAATAACCAAGTGTTCAACGCCTTACGGCATCAAAGGTAATCGCACTAACCAATGTCGCCGACTGTCGGGCGATCGCACTTGTGCTCAACGCCTTACGGCATCAAAGGTAATCGCACGGTCAAGTCCTATCTGTCTGTCTTGCAGTTTTCCGTTGTGCTCAACGCCTTACGGCATCAAAGGTAATCGCACGCTTGGTTTAACCAGTTCTGGAGTCCGTTAATCTTGCGTGCTCAACGCCTTACGGCATCAAAGGTAATCGCACCTTTTGCATAAAACGTCACTTTTTCGTTTAGTGTCGGGTGCTCAACGCCTTACGGCATCAAAGGTAATCGCACAGCAAGCACCATGCCCCATTGTTGGGATCAGAAAGTGCTCAACGCCTTACGGCATCAAAGGTAATCGCACGGCTCTAAGTGAGGAGGTGGCTAAAGGGGCAATCAGTGCTCAACGCCTTACGGCATCAAAGGTAATCGCACGAAGAAAAACAAGCGGTAAACTTTCCGAATATAGCCGAGTGTGCTCAACGCCTTACGGCATCAAAGGTAATCGCACAGGTGAAGGCAGCCTTATCCTTGTTATTGCCGTGATGTGCTCAACGCCTTACGGCATCAAAGGTAATCGCACCGCGATCGCGGGAACCCTTAAATCATAATGGCTGCCAATCGGTTTTGCAAGCATCTCCCCAACTCCACTCTCCTCACGCCAAAATTGACTCAAATTTGGCTAATTTTGCCAAAAATCAAAACGCTGTAACCCTTATCCTGAAAGGAATCCCGGCATTTTGCAAGCATCTCCCTCTCCCTTAAAAGAGCCGCAAACCCAAGCCCTGTATGGATTTGCACCCTATTCCCCAGCCTTCCAAACCTCAACAGACACAGATGCTTGTAAATTACTCTACCCGAATTTCTGTCCACGCATTGTCAGGGGGTTGACCCCATTCACTCGGAGGAAGTAACTGAAATCGTTGCCAACGGGTTCCTTTTGAACCAACATGATCCACCCAATAGGGTAACGTTAATAGTCCATCCTCCTGTTGCACTAACCAGCGTAGTGATTCACCCCGATAGTCTTCCGGTAACAAATTAATCCCATTGACTAAATCCCGACTTTCACCCAAACTTAACCCACCAAATCGATCCACCGTTTCTGGATTCGCGATCGCGTCTGTTAATCGTTGGCATAATCTTGGTTGGGCGTTGTCGTTTCCTGAGGCTACCCAGACGATAAACTGAATATCACTGAGTAACTCTTGATAATCTGGACGCGCATTGGTGGGATCAAAGATTTGCTTCTTTTTGAATCGGCGAAAGGTGCGGAGTATGGTGGATTTTTCTGGTTCATTCAATAGCGCGATCGCTAACTTAATCCCACAATGCCGATATCGATCCATTTCTCCCACCATGGATAAGAGCATACCATAAACCGTTGCTGGAGGCGGAACCGGGTAGGTTTGGGCGTATTCCCTGGCGCGGGAGACACGGAAACAGGCGATGGGAACCTCAACTTTGAGGGCGGTAATCATGATACTCCCTCCAATTGCGGTAACTGTAAATCATTGGCAATCTGTTGTTTAAGCGTCGAAACTGCTACTTTTGTCCCCGCTAGCACATTAGCACCTAATTCCTCCAAGCGATCGCCTTCTGGGGTTTTGGCAATTGCACCCGCTACCCAGAGTTCGGTTGCTTCAATGTCTCCCACTTCCACACGATGGATTAAACTGGGCAGAGATATCTCCCCCTCTTCATCTTCCTGGAAACAATAGAGAATCCGAGGCGAGAAATCCTGTGTCCACCGCAAGACTAAACTTTCTGGCGAAAAGTCATAGAGAAAACGGGCGTGGTTTCCGGCGACTTCTCCTAAGGAAACTAACCCGTCTAACACTGGAATAATCCGAGATGTCTCTTTCAATCGATTAGGGGTTAAAGCAAAGCCATATTGATAGCGCGTGGCGTGAACTTCTGTTCCATAAAGAGAGGTTCTCCCCTTTTGTCCACTGGCGGAATTAAAGGTAATATCTCCCGCATAAGGAATCGTGGAAACGGCGCGAGTGACTTCTAAGACTCCCCGCCTTGCTAAATTAGTCCCTTTGGCTTTCTTCCCTTTCCCTTTTTTCTCTTCGTCGCTAAATTCTTGTTTCGCCCCTTCTGCTTTCATGTAACCGAGGACATCATCATCAATGTAGGTGGTTTCATCAAAACTGCCCTGTAAAACATTATCATTTTTCTGATCATCCCAACAGCGATTTACGGTATAGTCACCCCCAGCGGTTTGCCAATAGTATCGCAGCGCCCAGCGGATGGCTTCAGCGGATACGGTGGTGTGAACTTCTCCTTTCCAGAGGAGTTTTTGGAGGGTAGTGATATTGCCTTCGTTTTCGCCACGGTTATTGGCGGCGGTGCCGTAGCTGGTTAAGATATTGCCAAATAAATGAAACGTCATGATTTGTTCTCCAAACGGTTGATAATTGGTTACTGTGGGGTTGAGATCTGGGCTGTAGGGGCGGGTTTAGGGACTTAATTAAGGGTGTGACTGATAACTGAACAACGAAACCCGTCCTGATTCAATTGACGATTAAAACCCAAAATTATTCGGCTTCGGATAAAAAATTTAGCACGAATGCTTCGCCCATACATACCTGAACAAGCCTCGACAAAATCAGAAATAATCAGGGTTATGTATTTAATATCCAAAATCAATTTCATCCTCATCTTCTGCTGATTCCTCCGTCCCTACCTTTTGACTCTGACTACTGCGCTTATAACTAGCTAAGGCTAATAACGCCAAATCCCGTCCTTTTTTCCAATCCTTTGCCCCCATAATTAAATCCATAAACCCTTCCCAATTTTCCTCCAGCGTGGGCATAAATCGCGCCCTCGATAAGTAATCAGTAATAAACTCCCGAAACGCCACAGCGGTTTTACACCGCGCCAACCCTGTGCGAAACTTGGTATCCTCCCGTTCATAATTCGGCACTTCCTTCCTGTCTTTCGCTCGTTTATAAAGTTGTTTATGGTTATAGCCAATTGCTTCATGACAAGCCTTGACAAATAGCTTCTCACTTTCTCGATCCCATTCCACTTCTTGAACCATCTGATTGAGTCCTCCGCGTTCATAGGTCAACTTTTGAAATAACTCATTACTCGTGGCATTATCTGCCAAACCTGCATACCAATGTTTACCCCTGGCTAAGTTTTCTGCAATTAACTCCCTGGCAAAACTACAGGAAATAAACAACCCTTCTTTCCCCGCCACATCACGGGTACTTAAATAATTATCGCAAACCTGATAATTCCGCTCAATTCGCTCATTTGCCTCAACTAAATACAAATCCGTGCGCGTTTTTTGCTGACTCGCCCAAGGGACTGTTCCTAATGTAATCACCTGACAGCGTTTAAAGGGACGTTCTGCCAAAATATCTTTAGTAATATAGGTCAAAAACTTTAACCCCGCATCCCCTAACCCAGAGGCAAAAAAGTCTTTATATCCCTCCTCTCGCCATTTCCGATGACGCCGCCAATTAGCGTAAGCGGCTAAGTCGGTAATTTCGGGGATAACTAAAGCATATTCTGCCCGTTTATCCCGTAATTTTGACCGAATCGAATAGTAACAACAGGCTACCGCCGCAAATAATAAAACGAATACGGATTCTGGTGTTTCTTCAAAGCTAGTATTGGAACTAAAAGCAATATGTCGTACCACTGTCCCCGGATTTAACCATCCCGGTACTTTAATCGGTTTGGTGAGGAATTTTCCCTGCTTGTCACACAGGATTTTTGCCTGTTGATAGATGTATCCAGACAGATGTTTATATCGCGCCACTAATTCCGGTTTACCTTCTTCAAGGATAAAGGATTTAGAGACAAGTCCTGTGGAGGTGTGGGTTTTGTTATGCTGTAAAAAGGTTCCCAGGATACCTTGATGCAGGATTAACTGAGATTGAATATCCATTGTCTTTGAGTCTAATCCCCTTAAAGATATCCGTCCATCGTCTAATTGAAAGGATTCGTTTAATAGCCAATTTAAGACTTGAAAATCCTCTCCCTCCCACTGTAAACTCACCTGACGCTGTGTTAGTTCCCAGGTAATATAACCCGGGCGATCGCGAACGTTTGTTTCGGCGTCTAGTTGCTTTAAACTCATCCATAATCCCGCTAATCCAGCGCGATGAAGTAAGGTGAAGTGAGGATTGTTTAAGTTTAAGGTTAATTGGGTTGACATAAACGTTTAATTGACCTAGTGTTACTGAAATTGGCTTTAATTAATCAGGGCTGTAGGGGCGGGTTTAGGGACTTAATTAAGTAATTAAGGGATGACTGATAACTGAACAACAAAACCCGCCCTGATTCAAATTATTGGCGTTTGCTTGGGGTTTTCGGGCGCAAGGATGGTGTCCCTACGGGTTATTTTGCCCCTGTTTCTGAACGGTATTTCACCTGATCGGGAGGTGCAATGGGATAATATCCATTCCGCCGCCACTTCTCAAACCCAGGGATAATCCGAATTGGAATTGTCCACCGTTGGCGTTCTTTTTTAAAGGATTTATCCTGACGTTGATTGGCGGCATTTTTAATATTAGCTAAATCTTCCTCTAGTAAAACCGTAATCGTATAACCCGGTTCCCGTAAAAAATTTGGACGGGTACACCAACATCCCTCTAACCATTCCGATTGACTTGGCTGTTGTTCTGGAGTAGACATTTGGGCAACAATCTTGGCTAAATTCTCCTGACAAATCGCTTTTCCGGCTAATTGATCAACTAAATGCTGTCCCGTTTCTAATTCGTCTTGGGAGTAAGGACGTGAATCATCCCAAGGATAAACTAAGGTTGGGGCAATTTTTCCCGACGCCAGTTTTACCCGATGATTCGCTGTAGTCATTACCCGACGATTTAATCGCCCTAACCGTTGAATTAACGCCGATGCTGGGGCGATTGGGGTGACTAATAAATCCGCACTCAAATCTAAGGACATTTCACAAACTTGAGTGGTAATTGCTAGCACCGCACCCTCATGTTCAAAAGCATCTATCACCCATTTATGTTTCTCCAACCGATTAAAATAGCGATAGCGACTGTGATAAATCAGTACAGGAATGGAATCCGGAATCTGTTGTTTTGCTTCTAGATACAATTCCTGACAAGTCTTAACCGAATTTGTCACCCATAACACTTTATTCTGGTGTTGACGAGTTAATGTTTCTCGCACCCTATCCCAAGCTTGATCGGCTGATGGGATAGACTCAATCTGATATCGTGGTAAAACTTCTAAATTTTTCGGACCTTCAATAATCTGAGTCGCTTCTCCTAATTCGCCAACTACTCCTTGAATTGCCTGAATCTGTTCTGGTGTAAAACTGGCACTCATCAACAGAATGGGTGCGCCGCGAAAGGTGTCTATAAATCGCAATAAAGCCCCAAATAAGCGGTTATCATAAGCATGAACTTCATCAAACACAAAAGCCCCTTGAGCGATCGCACTCCAGGAATACAGCGATCGCCGATTATTTTGCATTAGCCCCAAAACCGTATCTACGGTGCAAACAATCAACTTTTGTCTCCAAGCGGTGAGGGCGGCTAGGCGATCATCAATCCCTTCATCTTCATCCCCAGAAAACAAGATTTCTCGGTCTAAATCAGCGCGAGAATGCATTAAATCGGCTTCAATATCCGTCTCGTGGGCATAATCAATAAACCCCTGCGTCGCGGTTCCCGTCGTCGGATAGCCAAAGAACAACTTGCGATCGCCTGCCCATTTTTTCGCCCATGCATACGCCCCAATAGTTTTACCCGTACCACACCCGGCTTTAACTAAGGTAATTCGATGGGGAGTGGCGGCAATTTTCTGTTGAAACGGGCGTAATTTTTTCCCTTGCAGTCGTTGTTGAAGAACCTGATCTAAGTCGTTTTCGGATAGGGTGATCGATAAAACGTTCTCAATCCAATCCTTAATATTCTCGTCCACAACAGGTAAAGCCGAACCCGCTAAATCCGCCGCAATTACCGTAGCTTTCACCGCCGCAATAAATCTCAATCGCCTGGTATCGTTTTCAGAAATAATCTGCTGTTCAATCTGGTCAAATTCATGATATAATTCTTTTAATTCTCGTTCTAGTTCTTCCTTCTGCCAAACTTTTCCAGGAACGGCAGGTAAATTAGCCGGGAGTCCCAATTGCCGACCCATTTTTAACATTCGTTTAAAATCATTGTGGTCGGTATAAATAAATAAACTACTTCCGGTTCCACTACGGATTGTTAAGTCCAGGTCAGACGTCATCTTCAAATGATGTCCCATCGCCGCCCAAACAGCTATCACCAGATCAGCATTTGCACATTGTTCTAACCAATGGCGAAATTCAGGAACACGCAAGGCGAGGATACCGCTTAAAACTTCATGGCGAATCATTTGTTTACCATGATGTTTCTCCCATAATTGACGCAGTTGTTTAAGCTTGTCCCGTTTTTTCGGGTCTGGGGATTTTTGGGCAGTATTCAGATAAACCATTTCTTGAAAATGCTGATTTGCCTTACCCCAATCATGCAGGTATGCCCCCAATCTCACCGTATTGGCAAATAAGTCCACTTCACTCTCATCCAATCCCAGTTGTTGAAAAATTCGCCGATCTAAACACTTCAGCAATACCTCAGCCCCTCGCTTAACTAAGGCAATATGACCCGTAAAAGTCGCCGCATTTTGACTCCGGGTTGAGTCAGAATCAGATAGAGATTTAGCCAGAAGTCGTTTAAATTTAGACATAATCAACCTAATTTTCGCAGCGAATTCAGCCTCTCAAGACGAGAGAATAAACGTTTCAGTGTAATCCGTGTGACTAACCTCTCACCCCTCTACCCCCATCTCTCCCATAAATCAGTGAAATCAGTGTTTTGACAAATGACTTGGTTACAAAAACACCCCACAACCCATGTGTCGCCGCCCTCCTAATCCCCACCGTTGCAATGTCAGGGAATCCTCTTCACTAAGATGGCTAACTTCAGTGGTAAATCCCACTACCGTATCTTGCTGAATTTTTATCGCTTTGCGCTTCGGTGTTTGATCCCGATTTAGAGGAATTCGCAACTCTCCCGACACCCCCAACCGATTCAGTTGACGCTGCGCCGCCTGGAGGAAGGATTCGGGTTCGGTATAACCTTTAATCGTCACAATCCGCGATCGCACCCTTGACTTGGCGTTGAGGGGTTCAATCCTGGGAATCCCAATCTGTATGGGATGATTGCCAATCTGAACTCGTTTTCCCGCGATCGCATAAACCAAGGGAATCTTGGTAATCGGTAAACGAATCAGCAGGCGCGATCTATCCGTCAGCGCAATCTTCCCTTGGCGATCGGGAATACCCGGAATCGTCAATATCTGAATTTCATTCTGCTGGTGAATCGCCGTACACCGTTTAGATAAAGCCGAAAACAAGCCAAAGCCGTGATCAGCCGGAAGCATTTGTCCTTGAATGCTAAAGCTTAAATTGACAAACAGTTCGATGGGAGACGCGCCTGTTTGCCGTTCTACTATTGTCGAATTCATTGTTGAACCTAGTTGAAACCAGGTGTTTTCAGCGCCTTACGGCAATCCGAGGTGGGGATGAATGGCACTCATATCAGCCGTAGGGTGGGCATTGCCCACCAGCCAAAATTTCAGCACCATCTGGCTTAAGATGTTCTATTCTTACTTACAGGATACATTGGTTTATACACCTCGTCAACAGTAAAAGGAAATTCAAGAAAAACGCCTGACGGCATCTGAGGGAACAAGGACAGCAAGATCCAAGTATGAATAAATCTCACCGCCCGCTTCACAGCGACTGTCCAACTTACGGGATAGTGCTCAACGCTGCTCTGCTCAACACCTAATGGGTACTCTACTCTACTCTACTCTACTCTACTCAACGCTTACAGCATCAAAGGTAATGGCACAGCGATCACAGGAACTCTTAAATCATAATAACTGCCAATCGGTTTGGCAAGCCTTTCCCAAACCCATCCTTATAGTAGTGCGAGCATCTTGCTCGCTGCTAACATCTTGCTCGCTGCTAACATCTTGCTCGCTGCTAACATCTTGCTCGCTGCTAACATCTTGCTCGCTGCTAACATCTTGCTCGCTGCTAACATCTTGCTCGCTGCTAACATCTTGCTCGCTGCTAACATCTTGCTCGCTGCTAACATCTTGCTCGCTGCTACAGCGTTTTCAGACTCAATGTGATACACCATTTCCAAGAGTAGAAAAGCACTCTCTCCTTGTAGGAGAGAGGTTAAAACATGATCAATCAACACCTAATGGCATCAGAGGTAATCTTAAGTGTTGCATCAAACAATCCGATATCCCGCTTGAACCTCAGACCAAGCCTCAGGACGATTATAAGCGCGAAGTCCACTTACACATTGATCGGAAAGACGAATTAGCAATAAACTATCCTCCGCCTTTAATACCCTCTCCAACTCCCATCGCAACTTTTCCCGTCCCCGCAAGGTCAAAAAACAGCGGAAAATAGAGTATTGAATCCGCTCACCGTATCCCTGAAGTAACTTATACGCCTTGCGCCAGCGCTTGGGACAGCGGATATCGTAACAAATTAAGTACCAGTTTTTTTGTTCACCCATATCCCACCTCAACGCACTATTAATTGACCAAATAAACCACCTTCACCGAACCATTCTTTTTCCAGCAAACGGACTTCAAGTTCCAACAAACGGCGATAGGTGAGCGAATAACCCGTAACAGGATGCTTCCAGGTTTCCTGTTTCCGGCGTTCATATAAACCCACGAACTTTCGTCGTCCCGTATCACTTAACCACACCTGTACTCCCCGCACGTCAAAGTCAGCTTGTACATCCCACTGACCTTTATTAATCGAAGCCATAACCACCATATCCACCAACGGAACTCGGAAAATTTCCATTAAATCCAGTGCCAATGGTGAAGCTTGAGAACGAGGTTGGTGATAAAATCCCAATGCGGGTTCTAGCCCCACGGTGAGGATGGCATTCATCACATCCTTAATTAATAAGGCATAGCCAAAACTCAATAGGGCATTAAATCGGTCTTTCGGGGGGCGGCGATTGCGATGGTCAAAGCGTAATTCAGGCGGAACTGTGGCGGCAATTAAACAGGGTAACGCGGCAAAATAGGACGCGGCTAAATTCCCTTCCAATCCCAATAACGATTCACGAGATGGGGCAGAAGAGACATTTTTTAGTACCGCTTTCATCTGCGCGATCGCACGTTTTAGTTTAGCCGATTTTCCCTGACTGCCACGCTTTCCCCGCATCAGGAATTTGCGCTGTCCTTGACCGCGACAGGTGACTAATTTTCGGGCTAATTCCAGACAAGTATCCGGCTGACTCAAAGCTTGATATTGATGGATGCGCCGCTGAATACTGCCTTGTCGGGTATCAAAACTGCCGATATAACGCCCACCCCCAGAAATAAAATGCACACCAATTCCTTGAGTCACACAAAAATGCAGCGCTTGGGTGGAGATTTGTGAGAAACTATGGAGGACGAGTTGTCCCACCTGACGCACGGGAACCGTTTCCACAGGTTGACCCCGGCGGCTGAGTTTCAATTGTTCTCCGGTACGCCCAACGGCTGTTCCCGGTTCCAAGACATGAATCACCTGGCGTTCATCATCCGGGGGAAAGAGGCGCATCGGTTGCCATTCCCGATTATGGGCGAGTCGGGCTTCTTCGGGTAAACAGACGGGGGAGAGGGAACAACGGACACACATCCTCTCGTTGTCGGTAACTGGGGGACGATGGCTAGATTGTCGTAGGATTCGCGCTTGTTGGATAGCGTCTCGCACCGTGGCGCGTCCGAGATCATCTAGGGGAACATGAACTAAGACGTTATCGGCGTGGTAACGAATTCGTCCTTCTGAAATTGGGATACCCAAAGCCGATTCAATCAGGTAAGCGTAGGCGAGAATTTGCAGTTTATCACTGTTCCAAGCTTGGGGTTGATTGTTCTCGTCTCGGTAACAGCGTCCACGTTTATGTTCGTAGGGAATAGTTTGTCCATCGCGGGTGCGGAGGGCGTCCACTCGACCGCGTAATCCGAGTTCTGGGCTTTCTAGGAATAAGTCTTCCCAGTCTTCATCCTCTTGTTTTTCCAGTTCGACATGGAGTCGGCGCCCTGCAAAAACGGCGGCGTCTTGGGTGTAGAGTTCTTCGACTTCTTCTAGATAGAATAGGCGCGGACAATAAGCGAGGGCGTGAAGGGCAGACACACGAATCGTGTCTTGGGTCGAATCAAGTGTTTGCATAAAAGATACCTTTGGTTAGAGTTGAACACGCCGATTGGCATCTGAGGTGGGAGTACCAGTTAAGCTGTCATGCATTTAAATTGGGCATTAGTAGCGAGCAAGATGCTCGCACTACAAGGCTTTCGCTATTATTGACATTAAGGTTTAAATGCCGAACAGCTTATCAGTTAACAGTGAACAGTTATCAGTAAGTGCTCAACGCCTAACGGCATCAAAGGTAATCGCACGAAGTACCGCGATCGCCTGCTGATCGTCCCACCCGTGCTCAACGCCTAACGGCATCAAAGGTAATCGCACAATATTGTTATTGTCTATAATTAGGCGGCCAGTTGTTCGTGCTCAACGCCTAACGGCATCAAAGGTAATCGCACCGGGACTCCCTCTATCCACCTCTACGACTGAATTACGTGCTCAACGCCTAACGGCATCAAAGGTAATCGCACATCCCGCCGCAGAATTCCCCGCAACCCCAGCAGAATCGTGCTCAACGCCTAACGGCATCAAAGGTAATCGCACGCAGTAAAGTCAAGGATTTTCGCGGCATCCAGCCGTAGTGCTCAACGCCTAACGGCATCAAAGGTAATCGCACCGCGATCGCTAGACCCCTTAAATCATAATGGCTGCCAATCGATTTTGCAAGCATCT
>NZ_DS989853.1:0-74624 GCF_000155555.1 Coleofasciculus chthonoplastes PCC 7420 | reverse complement strand
TTTTAGGGTAGGGAACACGTCCAGCCCTACACGTTTTAGGTTGATAGCAGCATTAATGTCTCTATCAACCCAGATTTGCAACTGTTCATCCCAATACTCTCGAATCGAACAATCTGTGAATACAAACTCGTCTCGATAGCAGAGGATTTGGGAAGTATAAGCAGGATTCTTTTCAACGACCACAGCCCCAGCTTTTGCAGCTATGTAACTTAGCGTGGAAAAGAATTGTCCGAATGCAGCATCCAGCCAGGATTTGTTCAGTCCTGACTTTGCGGATTGCCCGTTGGGAAGGTATTTCCCGTCATCATCTTGTTTAGGTGCATTACGCTTGGTCAATCCTTTGAGGTTTAAGTCCTCACAGAAAAACACCTTCTTCCCGGTTCGCACCAATTTGTACGCTGTCTTGTACTGGAAATCTTGACGACTCCTAGCAATGCGCTGATGAAACCTTGCTTCTCTTTTGGCTAGTTTACGGCGACGGCGAGACCCTTTGTTTTTAGCGTTTCGCTTGGTCTGCAACTTCCCTAGCTTGTCGAGGTTTTTCCTCAGGGGCTTAAGAGAGGGGATGCTTTCACCTTCAGAGGTGGCAATATACACATCTTCGTTCAGGACAGCATCTAGTCCCATCGAATTGTCCCAAGTCGGGATTGTCTTATCTGGGGTAAAGTCTGGAACGGATGGGTCGTCTAAAATGAATGACACATACCAGCCGTCAGATTTGTTCGTAACACTGACCTGCTTGAGGTTAAAACCATCTGGTATCGGGCGATGAGTTCTCACCTTGACTAACCCAATCTTGGGAAGCCTTAGGTAGAGCCAACGACCGTTGACCGTGCAGAACTTCAACCACTCATTCTTTGCCCCATCAAAGACCATCGTGCGATAACGAGACTCGCTCTTAAACCGAGGCTTGCCAGAGCGTTTCCCATCCTTGTCCCCCTTGATGTATCGCTCGAATGCCTTGTCAACTCGCTTGCAGACATCCTGCAAGATAGTCGAATAGATATCACTGAAGTCTAAGAGTTCTCCTGACCATCTCACCAGTACCAAGTCTTCCTTGATGCTAGGTAGTTGATTCTTCTGGTTGTAGTAGTTGGGACGTTCCTTGAGTTCGGGCAAGTGACAAATCAGGGGACAGGAATTAACCGGACATCGGTTCTGCTCCCACCAATCCAGTCGTTCACCCAGCATCCGGTTGTACCAATAGCGACAAACCCTCAATCCATTGTTGAGGGAGATCTTTTGCTTGTCACTGGGATACAGGCGGTATTGGTAGGCTGTTTTCTTATTACCCACAGATGCAACTTTCTAAGTTCATCAATAACTTGAAGACTGTTACTAGTGGTAAGGTTAACAAGGAGTTTTCTGAGCATCTGGCTCAGTTCTTTTGGAAAAAGGATGACGATAGCAAAAGGGAATTCTGGAATGACTCCTATGCTATTGAGTCTGTGGGTGGAGCGAATATCGAGGTTCTGGAACGATATATTCGCGGACAGAATGCACCTACTCGTTAATCACTGGGGTATCGAACCCCAGTGATTAACCGCCTATCCATCCCAGCGCCGCCTTTCAGGACGGCGTGGGGCTTCCGGCGTTTTTGCTAAACCAGGTGACATTTGCCCTCTTAGCGATGCAAATAAATAATCTTTGCCATTTCCCGATCCAACGCCGCCCGCGTTCTGCCCACCTTAATAATATAAGAGGGAAACCGCTGCTCCAACAGAATCGGCATTCCAGGACTAATCCCCATCGCCATCAACTTCTGCAACGTCATCTCATCCTTCGTCTTCAACGCAGCAACGGTGCCGCTATTTCCCCGTTTAACCGATGCTAGTGCAATCATTTAAATCGTCACTCCTAATACATTTAACAAACCATTGACCAGATATCCCACAAAAAAGGCAAAGGGGAAAATAAACGCCACAATCGCCCAAGTTACTTTCGCCCCCCGCTCTTTCAACATCACTTGCAGTTGGGCAATACAAGGCAGAAACAGGGTCAATACAATCGCTGTCACCACCAACTGATTTCCTGTAAAAATTCCCTCTTGCTGCATATCAAACAACCCAGCTGCGCCGTAATCCCGCCGGAAGAAGCCATATAAAAAGATAGGTGCAGCTTCTCTGGGCAATCCTAACCCTAAAGCAATCGGCTCAATCCCCTGAATAATCAAGCCAAACAACCCGGTCAAACGCCCAAACCAAATAATCACTGATGCCCAAATAAATAGAGGCAAAATCTCCAAGAAATACCACTTCATTCTGAGATAGGTTTTCACCAGAATGTTTTGCAGTTTGGGAAAGCGCAAGGGGGGAATTTCCATGTAGAAACTAGCCGGGTTTCCCGGAAGCATTCGGGCGCTTAAATAGCCCGTAATCATAAAAATTGCCGCAATCACTCCTCCCCAAATCAACAACGCCGCAGGTTTTTGGGCTAATAATCCCACAATTACCCCCCACTGTGCCGCACAGGGAATGGCTAAGGAGAGTAAAAACGTGGCAATTAATCGTTCCCGTGTCGTTTCCAGGGTTCGCGTGACTAAGGTTGCCATCGTATCACAGCCCAATCCCAACACAATCGGAATCACCGCCCGCCCCGATAACCCGATCGCTTTAAACAGGTTATCCAGCATCAGGGATAATCGCGGCAGATAGCCACTGTCTTCTAGGAAGGAAAACATGAAAAAGAATGTGGCAACCACAGGTAAGACAATCGCCACAGCATAGCGAATCCCTAGCGTAATAATCCCGTAGTCGTTGGCAATTAAATCCTGTAAAGGTTGCCAGGGCAAAATTACCGTTACCGTTTGGTTGACAACGGGATTAATATATGTCTCAAAAAAGGTTTCAATGGTATCCACCATCGTCCCCGCGCCGAATTCGCCGACAAATTTGTAAACCCCGTAATAGAGAATCGCCAGCAAAATCGGAAATCCTGTCCACGGATTCACCGTGAGTTGGTGTAGTCGTTCCGCTAAGGGGGTTTTGCCTTGATTCGATTCGCTGAGGACAATTTGTTCGATCGCCCACGCCCGTTGCTGACGCGCCTTAGCAATAACTGCGATTAGCGGTTCATCCAACTGACTCTCAGCATCTGCGATCGCGGCTTTGATTTCCGCTTCTGTCTCCTGAATCTGAAGTTGTTGCCAAAGTGCCGGATCTTTTTGCAACAAGAGTAGGGCAATACTACGCCGGGATAGGGGATAATCCTGGGATAGCGACAATCGTGATAACAATGACTCCAGTTTCGCGATCGCCCCCTCAATAGGTTCCGGATAAGCAACCTGACTTAACATAATCACCCACCTTATATTTCAAATCTCGTAAACCAACATTCAGTGCAGCTGCCATAGTGACAACCGGAATCCCTAATTCCATCTCCAGATGATCCCGGTGAATCTCAATCCCCAGTTGTTCGGCTTCATCGATCATGTTGACGGCTAACAGCACCGGCAAACCCGCTTCAATAAGCTGAAACGTCAACGGAAGCATTCGCCCTAAGTTTTTGGCATCGACGACGTGAATCACCAAGTCTACAGGTTCGCTGAGTAATAAATCCCGCGATACTTTTTCCTCTTCGGTAATCGGGAGTAGGGAATACATTCCCGGCGTATCCACCACCGCAAACGGGCGATCCCCAACCGTCATCTGACCCCTGGAGACTTCCACTGTTGTACCGGGATAATTTGACACGGTGACATAGGTTCCCGTCAGGGCATTAAACAGAACACTTTTACCCACATTGGGCGTTCCCACCAAAGCCACTTGGGGAATGGGTTCAGTTTTCAGAGGTGATGGTTGCGGCGGTTTTCCCCACCATTTCCAGCCAACCCCTCTTTTGGGCTTACTGTGGCAGGTGTTCTGACATTTGTGACATTCCATATCGTCTTGACTCCAATGATAGGATGCGAATTCTGCAACTTGTTAAAAGTAATTCTCATTAAGTTTAGTCAATAATGACCTAGATTTCTGTATCAGGTCTACCTTTTATAAAAGCTTAATATTTGGGGGAAGAGGAACCTCTCTTCTTTGAGATTCATTGATCGGAGCTTGACGCGAAGCCTTCTTCCTTGTCCTGATCAAAGTTTAAACCTATTATCTCAGTCTGACAAGATAAATAAAAGCTGAAACAGATTCTCTTTAGTGTTCCAGGGATTGGTGGTAACGTAGCGCTGGTTAGGCACGAAATATATAGTAATTTACCGAAATATTTTTTAATAAATGTTGAGAATAAGTCACTTGAAGGTGAAGTCGGGTGGGCAAGAGTGATCAACCTGGAAATGCTCAGGTTATCAAGAGAGTGTTATTGCCCACCTCAATCTTCTGTATACCGTCACCCCTTCACCTCATCACCCCCTCTTTGGTGAACTGATGAGTGCTTGCAGCCAAATTGCCCTAGGATGACGAGTGACTTGCCGTATACCGTTGTTCTGCCAGATCTCGGATCAGAGACAAGCGATTATAGAGATAGTCATTCAAAATATGCATTTCCTCTGAATTGAGACCTCGCTCTTGTTTGAATTGCTTGAGTATCCACTGAACGAGACTAGCATCGTCGAGTTTCAGTAGCAGGTTAGTTTGAGTCGTTTCAATTAAAGACCACAACTGACGCAGCATTGTGGGAGTCATACAATCTCCTTCCTTAGGTAAAGTGGCAGCAGCCGAGAAATAAAGCTGGTTTTCCAGCGCTGTGTCGCGATCTGGCAAAGAACACGACTCCTTTAAGAATTACTTAAGGATTGCTTGGTTTTTTTTACCATAACTCATCTCGAACAACCCAACTCACGATTGTACTGAGGATGATACAAGAGTTACCAAAGCCTTAACAAACTGAAAAATTACTTTGTAAAACTGACCAGCTATGTCGATTGACTGGGCGATCTGTCGGTGAAGACTCGGACTGGTAATGATTTCGGGGAAGTTCCTTGTCATCGGATGGAATGCCCAGGGCAATGTGCACAGCGGCGGCCAGCGCCATGACTGCCAGAGGCAAGAAAAACGAGAGAGCCAGCCAGCGCCAGCCAAGCCGCCATTGAAGAGAACGCCAGAGCCAACTATGCAGCCCGTTCTGTCCACTGGCATACCTCACCACAGAGATCGCCGCGATACCGGGGCCAAAAATCCCCGGGATAAACAGCACCATACCTAAGGTGGGCAACTGTGGTCTAACAACCGAAGAAAGCAGCCAGCAGGCCCAAGACCATTGTGTTAATCACTCAGGAGCCTAACGGTTAGTTGGAACCAGATTTTAGCCCGCACAAACTCTTTTTCGGCGAGAGAGATTCGTTCTTCCAAACACGGCGATCAGGATGATAGCCACCACACAATTCAGAAGGACATACGAGATAGCAGACACTCCAGGTATAAATGCTCCAAATATGTTCAGCGAACCATGAAAAAGTGCCACGAGCAAAATACTGCCTTTAGTACTGTTGTAAATCCAAGTATAGATAAAAGCATTGGTCACGATGATGATGAACCAGAGGAAAGGAAACTCAGACATCGGGTTGCCTACCAAAAAGACAAGCGGCAAATGCCAAAAACCCCACAATATGCCCACTATGAGGGTGGCAGTCAAGGCATTATGTCGTTTCTGCAATCGTGGCAATGCGAAACCACGCCACCCAATTTCTTCACAGGTATTGGCGAAGAAATTAATCACGAAACCAAAAATGGCGAAGAAAGATAAATTGCCTTGTGGCACTGCGATTGTTACGGGCAAGCTAAGTAATTTTGTGACGACTTGTGCCGCAATTAAAAGAACAACAGGACCCAGCACCGCTACGATGTACCAGACTAGACCAACCCGCCATTGAATAAGCCCCTTATCAAATTCTTGCACCCCTGTCTTCCCATCGGCCACTTGTGACACAATAACAGCCGCAAGCGCAGGTCCAACGGCATAAAAGATGGAAAACAACTGAAAGTAAGGACTGTCAAATGGGGCAATATCTCGCGAGCCTAAGGCTGCTGATATCATGCCAAGCCATGAGAAGCTAAACGCTAAGATGTAGAACCAAGTTACGGGATGTTTTTTCATTACAAGTTGCCTTGACAGGTTTAGTTTTCATAGCTCTTATAGCACTACGCACACACGTTAGGACAAATGAAGAAAAATTTAAATCGCTCAATCCCTTATACGGTAAGCTTCTTTCTTCAAAGAAAGCCCATTGCCTATTGCCTATTGCCCATTGCCTAGCGCGTAGCGCTATATCTATTGCTCCCCTCTTAATCGCTTCTAGTGCTTAATCGGGCTGGCTGTTTTAATAGACCGATGATAGAAACTAGGGCTATTAAGCCAGGAGCCGCTAGCCACAGCCAGAAACCCAACAATAATTGATTCAGAGTAAATTCAGAAACGCCACCACTATCAGCGGGTAATTTGAACCAAAATGCTGAAAATGTTCCTCCAAAACCAATAAGAACGGCGGCTATTCCAGCTATAGCTGAGAACCTGTATCGTTGCATTATAAAAGTGATGCAGCACAACCAATAGAGTGGATTAGCGAACCATCCAATCGCGGGAATTTGCAGGAAAAGTAATCCAATAATGCCAAAGAAAGTCAGTTCGATCCCCTTCATGGCATAAACGTCATTAGGGTCAGAGGGACTCACGCCAACAGAGTCTGTAGGAACTACATTAAACAAAAGGCAAGGTAGCGCAAGTGCTATGCCATATAGGAAAAGCGATAATACTAGAAATCCTCGGAGTTTAGTGAGAGTAGCGGGGGGAATGGTTGCGGTTTTTGGAGCAGTGCATTGTTCGTCCATGCTTGCTGTCAGTTTATCAATCAGGATTGCTTTGTCAGCATCAGGGAGGGCAGTGGCTTCGGCAATGAGTTCGTTTAGGGTTAGCATTGGCTCGTTTTGCACTAAATAGATAACCTCATTTTAACGTTAGAATGCTTGGAAAAAGAAAGCCCTTTACCTTCTAGGAAAGCTTAAGCAATGTAGAACATCGTGTATAAGTCCTTGCACCATGAGTTCAATGAACTGACTGGAGACTTGCCGATCAATCGGCAGGTTGTGCAGTAGATTTAGGTGTTTTTGGATTCTGAGTAATTCGGCTTTGTTGAGCGCACCGTAGTAGAGTTCGGCTTGGGCAATCACGCTGATTGCTAGTTGCGCGATGCCGATCTGTCTTAGCTCCTGGACGATCGCGGGATTGCCTTTATAGAATTCTATAAGTACATTCGTATCACAAAGGATCATGACTTGGTTTCTCTCCAAGCTTCGGCGCGGAGGGATTCGGCGGTAGGGAATAGAGTTTAGAGTAATTGAGTTGATTCAGTTTCTGGGTTGAGGTCGAGGTTGCGATAGATTTGCTCAATGGGAAAATTTAGATTGATGCTTTTGAGTTCGATGGTGTCGCCTGCTTGGTAGTTAATGATCAGCCATTCGCCTGTCTCTTTTTTGTGATACAAATCGATTTCGAGGCGGGTGGAACTGACTAACAAATAGTCTTGTAGGGCTGGATTATGGCGATACATTCTAAATTTGCTGCCTCTGTCATAGGCTTCGGTGCTGGGGGAAAGAACTTCAACGACTAAGCAGGGATAGGTAATGTATTGGGTTGTGGTTTTGTCGCGATCGTCGCAAGTGACGCTGGCATCGGGGTAGGTGTAGTTATTAGTCTCAACAATATTAATTTTGATGTCAGAATTGCCCGTGATGCAACTGCTATTTTCTAGGTGATTATCAAACATGGCTGTAAGTCTAATGGCAAGGCGACCATGATTAACACTACCGCCACTCATGGCATAAACTTGACCGTCGATCAGCTCGTGTTTTTCTAGTTGCTGTTCTTCCCAAGTGAAGTATTCTTCAGGGGTTAGGGTGGGGAATTTTTCTGGGGCTGCAATCATGGTTTCGTGACCTCCTAAGTTTGTCGCTGCTTGGGGGTAGTTTAGTTCTGGGTTATTTGGTTTGATTTTAACAAGCTAAACAAACATTTTTTGCAGCAAGCCTTTTTTGAATTGTTCTATACTCTCAATCTGCTGCCCCACTGCTTCAATATAAAGCGGTTTCATGAAAATACAAAATTATATAAAGATTATGTAAGGAGAGTCGCGGTTTAGATTAAACCGTCTTCGTGAAGCTGTTCTCTTTGGATGGTATTACGATCGCGTGAGACTTGCGGTTTCTGGATCGTAGCGAAATTGATCGATTGTTCCTGCCTTGATTTTGGCAATGACTTCTTCAATCGCTTCTAAGGGAACGAGAAACCACTCTCTCGGCTGTACGGGAATGCCAAAGCGATCGCGCAATTCCATATCTAAACGAACATTGTCGAAAAACTTGTGCAGGAGTGCTTCCAGTTTCTTTGGGTTGATATTAGCCAGTTTGAAGGTAGCGACGATTTCTACCTCTGCGAGTAGGTAGGTTGGGTCTTTTTTCGCGTTGGCAATTCGTTTTTTGACATCACCGACCGTGACACCAATTTTGTGGACTAACTCATAATTCTGAACAATGAAGGGATCGTCGGATTTGCTTCTCAGCACATAGATGTAGCCCGTTGTGATATCGTCTTCGGCTTCTGTTTGGGCAAACAGGGGCAGGGAACTAAAATCAGGGTTGGTGATGCGACGACTGGTTTTGTCTTTATTTAATGCCCGTTGGAGCGATCGCAGCAAGAGATTACTCTCTGTCCCGTTGTCGTAAATGACTCGTAACCTGCGGTCGGGGCGACCATAATCGCTAATAAACGGTTCACCGAGATCGGCAACAATCAACTTCTGCCCATCCAGAATAAAGAAATCCCCCTGATTGACCGTGGCATCATCCCGATATTTCAGGGTTTCTCTAGCCCCAGTTTCTAAGTCCTGCTGCACTTTTTTAAAGATAGGTTTGAACTGTTTAAAGTCCTGACAGGGGGTGCGTTGGGCAATTTCTTCGGCAGCTTTAATCTCCTGACGCGATTTGCCTCCGGCAACGCTACGCGATCGCACATGGGTAAGCTGGGTAATATCGTTCCCTGGTGTTGCCTCAACCCCCAGGGAGGTTAACAGGGCTTCATCATCCAGATCTGTTTCTGGAGGGAGGTTAAAATCGGTGTCAGCATTGAGGATACCCCGTGAGTCTAACGGTTCGAGGAGGGCGCGACATTCCTCCGAGTTCCGTAGACGATCTAAGCGCACGGCGTAGATGCGCTCAAAAATATCGCGGTCTTCCCCGTGTTGAGGAAGTCGCCCTTGTTCGGTGACAAAGCGTTCGATTTCCTCAAATCCAGCGATGATCCGTTCTTCTCTGGGGGTGCGCTTGACTTGGGGTGGAGGGGCGGTATCTACTCCTAATTCGGCGAGTAGGTCTATATCCTCATCAGTGGTGTGTTTAACCATTTTTTTCCTCCTTCACTTTGCGTTGTAGGAAAGCCACCCCTTCTGCCATGCGTTTTTCCCAGGGGTCTGTTGCTGTGAGGGAGGGTAATCGTCCCCGTTCCTGCTTGAATCGCTTTGCTCGTTTGGCGAGTTCTCTGGCTTCATCAACCGAGAGGCTGACCCGCTTGGCAGCAATCACTGCCGCGACTTGCTTGAGCCGTTCTTCGCTCATGGACTTAGCTAGGATAGCGTAGGCTTCCCCAAAGGGATTGATGCGATCGATCAAATCCATGTCCAGTTCCGTGACCGAGAGGGCGAACTGCCTTACCCCGTCGATAAGGGCGGTGTTTTTTGTCCCTTCGCCATCATTGGAATTCACATTATACGTCCCACCCTTTTCATTTACGGTTTGCTTGGCTTGTTGGACGAGGTTAAGCGCCGCGATCGCGTGTTGACGAACTGCTTCTCGATCTTCCTGCTCAAATTCTGGAAACTTCTCTTTGATAATTTTGCCCATCCGCACCTGGGTCAGTTCTTCTGGCACCAGTTCTTCGTCAAATAGACCGCGCTCGATGGTAGGCTTATCTTGGACAAAAGCTGTCACCAGTTCGGTTAAGTCCTCCCGACAAACCCGTTGGGCTTCCTGGCTTTTGGGTTCAGCGAGTCCTTTAATTTCCAGTTGAATTTGTCCCGTTTCTGCATTGACTCCCACATTACACCCCTGGGGATTGTAGCCATTTTCTCCGTAGTCAAAGCCAGGGGTGGGTTGATTGCTGGGGTTTTTCGGTTTGAACTCGAAGCGGGGAGCAAGTACCTGTTCCATCAAGAGGCTGGCAGCAATGGCTTTGAGGGTGTCGTTCACTGCCTCAGTCACGGCAGTTTCGCTGGCATCCGGTTCAGCGATGAGGTTGGTGAAACGGGCGCGGGTTTTCCCTGGGGCATCACGGGTGGCGCGACCGATGATTTGGACAATCTCGGTGAGGCTGGAACGATAGCCGATGGTAAGGGCGTGTTCGCACCAAATCCAGTCAAAGCCTTCCTTTGCCATACCCAGGGCGATAATGATATCCACGCGATCGCGCTTATTTTTCTGTCTGGGGTCTTTCAGGGTAGCTGTGACTTTATCTCGCTTGCTGGGGTCGTCGTCTACAAGGTCGGCAATCTTCAAGACTTTACCATCGGCGGTTTGTACCAGTTGAAACCCCGTTGCGGGGTCAGTTCCCTGCCATTCCCCTAGTTCCTCGATAATGTGTTCGACTTCGCGGATTTTATCTTTGGTACTTTCGCGGGAGTTGACATTAGGGATGTGGATAATGGTCTTCTCCTGGGGATTGAGTACCTCCATGATGGCGTCAGTGTAGCTTCCTGCATAGAAGTAGTAGCCGATATCCAGTTGTTTCAGGTATTGGTAGCCGTTGAGTTGTTCGTAATAGGTGTAGGTGACGGTATCAAATCTCGCCTCATCATCTGGATGTAGCACCGCTTCGGCATCCCCGCGAAAATAAGAACCTGTCATCGCGACAATGTGGGTTTGGTCGCGGCTCATCAGTTGACGTATAATATCGCCTAGTTTGTTGTCTGGGTTGGCGGAAATGTGGTGAAACTCATCGACGGCAATTAAGCGGTTATCCAGGGCTTCCACCCCAAATTTATCTACGGCAAAGCGAAAGGTGGCATGGGTACAGACCAGCACTTTGGCATCACTATCAAGGAATTTCCGCACTGCGTCCACCTTACCGCCATCATTACCCGGTGCGTCGCAGAGGTTCCACTTTGGTTCAACTTGCCAATCTCCCCAGAAGCCAAACTGACTCAGGGGTTCATTGTGAAAACTTGCGCCGATGGACTTTTCAGGGACAACAATAATGGCTTGTTGTAATCCCTGGTTTTCCAGCTTATCCAGGGCGATGAACATGAGGGCGCGACTTTTGCCAGACGCAGGGGGGGATTTAATCAACAGGTATTGTTCCCCCCGCTTTTGGTAAGCCCGTTCCTGCATCGGGCGCATCCCTAGCTCATTGAGGCGAGTAGAAGTGCCAGCTTGGGCGTAGGTGACGGAAACGGCGGGAATGGTGTTAGGTTTGGTCATGGGCAAGGGAGAAATTTTTTGGCAGAGGATTTATGCTACATTTTTTGAATAGTTGTACACCGGAACGCGGATAAAATGGTCGGGTTCTGGGTGATCTAAAAGGGTCTGTTGTAAACGTTCTACGGTTGAGGGGGAGAAAAACTGTTCCCCTGTTTCTTCATTAACACGGGCAGGGACGTTTTCGATCACAATAATTTGACCATTCAGATTTAAGGTGTAGGTTACTTGTTTCTCAACATAAGCTGCTTGTGAGTTAGGCGTCATCGCTATTTAGTCTCCTTTGCGTAAAGTTGTTATTCCATTTTTTGGGGTTGGGTTCGTATAGTGTAATAGTAGTGCGAGCATCTTGCTCGCTACCCATTCCAAATTTAAATGCGTTTTAGCTTAGGACGAGAGCATTGTCTGCCGTAGGCATCGCGTTGTTCATCGGTTTTCTACTCAAGTTGGTTTAACAGTTCTGTGGGAGAATAAACAGGGAGGGGACTGTTGAGAAAATCTTCGCGATCGCGGGTTACAATGCCGTCAAGTTGAGATAAAGTCGCGCAGGCGAGTTGAATGCCATCTTCAAAGTCAATGAGGTCAAAGCTAAGGGCTGTTTCGATAGTCTGACGGTCAACAGAACAGAGTCTTAGACCGCTTAAAAGTTGCTTGATTGCTTCGAGGGCAACTGCACGACCTTCTATTTTGCGGATGATGTAGAAAATATTGGTGATGGTAGTAGCTGCAATGTAGCCCTCTAAATTACCTTGTTCAATCTTTTGGAAAAGTCTCACTGCCTCTTCAACAAAGGGTTCTCGTTCCGAAATTAGATCGATGACAACATTGGTATCAATGAGAATTTTCACGAGAAAGGTTACTGATATTTTTGAGCTAAATAATCGGTGTACTCTGCTTGCAGTTCTTCATCACTGGGGGTTTGGCTAGAACGTTTAGCAATACCTCGGAGTTGGGTGAGAGTACCGGGGGGAATAGTTGCGGTTTTTGAAGCCGTGCGTTGTTCGTCCATGCTTGCTGTCAGTTTATCAATCAGGATTGCTTTGTCAGCATCAGGGAGGGCAGTGGCTTCGGCAATGAGTTGGTCTAGGGTTAGCATTGGCTAGTTTAACGCGAAGAAACTGGTTTAATTTTATCATTTGCCCTGATTGAGATTGGGCTTGACTTGCTGTTGGAGGCGCGTAGGCGTAGCCTGCTGAATGCATTGCGCTTTTTGAACTAAATTAAAAACAGGACTACCCAATTCACCCCTTCCTCATCCATGATTGCTACCCCAGACAATTATTACCTCTCTCCTGACGAGTACCTCCAACTCGAAGCCACCAGCGACACCAAACACGAATATCGCAATGGTGAAGCCTACGCTATGGCGGGGACAACCGACAGCCATAATACGATTGCTGGAAACCTCTACACCCTGCTGCGTAGCCACCTACGGGGGTCAGACTGTCGCGTCTATTTTGCCGATGTCAAAGCCAGACTTGAAGAGTGCAACTGTTACTACTATCCTGATTTGATGGTGACTTGTGACCCCCGCGACGCAGAAACCACTACCTATAAGCGTTATCCCAAACTAATCATTGAAGTTCTCTCTGACTCTACCGAAGCCTTTGACCGAGGGGATAAATTCATCGACTATCAAACCCTCGACAGTCTGCAAGAATATGTCTTGATTAGTACCAGACAGCAACGGGTAGATTGTTACCGTCGTACCGAGGAAGGGCTGTGGTTATTTCAATTCTATGCCCCCAGTCACAATACTTTTCACCTGACTAGCCTTGAGTTTGAAGCTGAGTTGACTAACCTGTACGAAGACATTGCTTTCTGATTGCCCTCACCCTAAATCCCTCTCCCAAAACAGGAGAGGGACTTTGAAACAGATTCTCCTTCTTGCTCCCCTTCTCCCAGATTGGGAGAAGGGGCTGGGGGATGAGGGCGAATACTACGTTTAGGAAGATTTCGGCGCGGTCATTTTCGTATAAAGTTCAAACAGTTTCTCTAAGCGTTCGGTATCGTTTTTAAAGCGACGACCGATATAGATACGCTCTAATACTTCATCATTGCGATCGTGGGCTTCTCGCACTAGGGGAAACTCTTTGTCCATGCGCTCTGGGTCGTACATATCGGCAATGGTAGCAGGGAAATACTGTTCCCGCGCCAGGAGGATGTCTTCGGCGCAACGGGTGAGGTCGGTTTTGTTTTGTTCGGTAAGGGTGGGGACGGGGAAAGTATTCCAGCCAAGGGTGTTGGAGTAAGAAAATCGCATTTCGAGGCGGACGCAAACTGTGCCAATCCAGACCCAGTGGAGACGGGAGGCGATTAATGCCATGTTCCAGAGTGGGGCATCATATAGGGCAAAGTTCCTGTCTCCAATAATTGTCCCACCCTCTACTATGCCAATCGGTAGATAAGGACGGTTCTCTGAACTAACTCGCGGAACTACAATTACTCTTTCATTACCACGCTGGCGAACTTCACCAAAACGATATGGAGTATCTGCGAGTTGCTGGGTTGTCTGTCGATTGGAAGTTTCTCTTTTGATGCGAACAGATTCAAACCTGTCGCTTAACCAAGCATTATGTTTAGCTTCAGGGTATTCCTCATCATTGATCCAAATACAACGACGTTGCTGACCCTTAATAAATTCTTGAGAACCTATAAAGGGTCGTATAAAATGGGACTTTACTTGATGCTTTTTAGTGGCATTCTCGGCTTCAATCTGATCCAATAGCAAAAAACCACCTTCATTCGGCATATTACCGAAACTCATCTCATGCACAGAGGATATAGGTTTTGAGACAGATTGAATTATTGTGTTTACCCCTGCGATTAAGTAGGGATTTATATTGTTAGTTTCCTTAAGAGTTGTTTCGCTGTTTGCCTCAACAGAATATAGTTTGCGCGTTGAACCTGCATCATTTGTAATGCCGACAATAACGACTGTCACTCCTGCATTGTAACTAGCAAGATTTGACCATTTGAGATTGGTGTATGCGAATATAATTTCATGTTTGCTTTCGAGAATTAGACTCCATAGAGTTTCAACTTGTCGTCCTTGACAAATAGAGTTCGTCGATACAAATGCAGCAGCAGCGTTAGTCTGCGTCCCATAATCCGCAGCTTTCATAAACCAACCCGCCACATAATCTAAAGACTTCCATTTCTTCGTCCGCCCCTCGAAAATGCCCTTGAGGTCTGCCTTTTGCTCCTTCGATTGCCACTGACTACCCTTATAAGGCGGATTCCCACAAATATAAGTTCCCCCCCCCTCATTCTCAAACTCAATCTCTGCCTCATCCCGCGTTTCCTGCCACAAATCCAAATCCTCCCGTTGCACCCTCACCCCCTTATCCGTCGGCGGACACAAACTCAACCAATCCAACCGCAACGCATTCCCACAGGTAATCCAGTTGTCCGCCTTCAACGGCAAAAACTCCGCCAACGCCAACCGTTGACCCCGATACAACACATCACACTGATACTCCGCAATAATCAACGCCAACCGCGCAATCTCACAGGAAAAATGCCGAATCTCAATCCCCCGAAAATTCGTCAACGGAATCTCCGAAGCCCGGTCTGCTTCACCCCTGCGCTGGTTAATCTCCGCCTCAATTGCTCGCATTTCCTTGTAAGCAATCACCAAAAAATTCCCCGACCCACAAGCCGGGTCGAACACCCGAATCCGCGCTATCCGTTTCCGCAAATTCAGCAACTTGCGCCCATTATCTCCCGCCTCTACCAATTGCTCCCGCAAATCATCCAAAAACAACGGATTCAACACCTTGAGGATATTCGGCACACTGGTATAGTGCATCCCCAACGCCCCGCGCTCGTCTTCATCCGCTACCGCCTGAATCATCGAGCCGAAAATATCCGGGTTGATCTTCGTCCAGTCGAGATTGCCTACATGAAGCAAGTAAGATCGAGCAATCCGGCTAAAACGTGGCACGATAAGACCCTCACCCCCAGCCCCTCTCCCAGATGGGGAGAGGGGAGTCGGAGTTTCTTGTCCCCCTTCCCCCTGCTTGGGGGAAGGGGTTAGGGGATGGGGGCTAAACCCCTGACGCACGACTGCCAAAGCCTCAGCTAAATTCGTCTCCACCAACTCACTCGAAACCCGAACAACCTTGAGTCCTAACGACTCCAACAACTCCTGACGCTGTTGATCCGCCTCTTGCTGTGATTTATGGATACCTCCATCCACCTCCACAATTAGCCGTTCTGTTCCACAAAAGAAATCAACAATAAATGCGCCAATGGGCTGTTGCCGTCGAAATTTTCGTCCTTCTAGTTTGCGTCCCCGCAGAGCTTGCCAGAGGATATTTTCACTAGGAGTAGGTTCCTTGCGGAACTGACGAGCAACTTCGGTCATTTTTTTCTTGAGTGCAGGGGGAATCTCCCAGTATTTGCCCTCACTCATAGTCTCTTGTCCCCCTTCCCCCTGCTTGGGGGAAGGGGCTAGGGGATGGGGGTATTTTCCTAAACTATTACCCTCACCCCCAGCCCCTCTCCCAGATGGGGAGAGAGGAGAAGGGGTTAGGGGGTGAGGACTAAACAGCCCCCCATTCACATAGGGAAAGCCATTCGCCCAGTTGCGGATTCCTGCCTTTTCCCGTTGCTTGAGCGGGGTTGCCATTGCCCGAAATAGCTCCGACAACACCTCATGGGTATTCGACAAATCCCCCGCACTCATCTGCGCGATGGTATCGGTGAATAGGTTGTTACTGTAAAAAATATTCGTATCTTCGGCGAAAAAGCAGAAAATCAGCCGAGCCATCAAATGGTTGAGTTCCTCCCGACGTTCTGCGCTGTCCCAGTCGGGATTCTGATTGAGCAGTTCGACGTAGAGTTTATTGAGTCGCCCTGTCGCCTTAATATCAAAGGCATTTTCCCGAATTTGCTTAACCGTCGTAATCCCCGCCAACGGTAAAAAGAAACCAAAATGGTTATGAAACTCAGGATAGTCACAGACAATAGTTTCTCCATCAGCTAAATTTTCCGCTTCCAGGCTTTTGCCATCTGTCGCTAAGATAAACTTTGCCTTTTGTTTCGCGGTGGCTGGACTCTCCCGCAAAGCCGTGAGAGTATCGGTTACTTCCCCTGGTAAGCAAACCTTAATGTGGATATTATTGCGCTGGAGAACCCCACCGAGGTCAGATTTGTTGGTACTGTTGCGCTTACTCTTGAGCCGTTGAATCGTCGTTTTCTTATTCCCAAACGCTTCAAGAAACGCAAAGGGAAATTCCTCTGGATCAAAGGGAGCTTCAGCGAGTTGGGAAACGGCTTCTTCGATTTCGACTGCATTCATAGCTCTAACGCTAACCACAGATGCCAGTTAATTCAATTTGTCAAGATGACACTAATCAGACAACGATGACAAATAATGTGGCAATTGACAAAAATGGAGAATACCGGATTTGAACCGGTGACCTCTGCGGTGCGATCGCAGCGCTCTACCAACTGAGCTAATTCCCCGGACTCCTAGTCTAGCATACCGTAGCGGTTCACCAGAGCGATCGCACGGCTGCCGTTTTGCCCAAGCAGTCTTTATTACATTTTTAAAATAGAATTGTCAACCCCCTCAAGAAGTATTTTGACACGAAGCCGAGTCGCATCCTGACGAAGAACGATGTGCTCAAGTTTGTCAATTGGTATAAGGGTTTAGATTTATAGCAAAAGGCAGAAGGGTTCTTTCTGATACAAGGTCGTTTCAGCTATTAAACGTCATGAGTTTTGAGTTGGCGTGGGCTGTAGAACGGCTGAGGCGGTTGAGGCGATCGCATCAATCTTTTGACAAACACTTTCAAAATGATTGAGTACCTCCTCATTTGTAAACCGAACGACCTGCAAACCATAGCCTTCTAATATACTGGTTCTGTTAAAATCATAGACTTTCCCTTGGTCTGTAAAATGAGAATCCCCATCTATTTCAATCACTAATTTCAAGGCAGCACAGTAAAAATCAACAATGAAGTAATCAATAGGTCTCTGTCGCAGTATCCGGAATTTAAATGTTCTCAGGTAGTCTCGCCAGAGTTTTTTCTCGGCTGGGGTTGGATTTTGGCGAAGGGATTTTGCTCTGGCTACTAGGCGCGAATCATAGGGAAGATGAAAGTCTGGGGTGTTGAGGTTTCGGTTGCCTGATGTTGGTAATGCCATTTTTCTTCAACCAGAAATTGAAAAGAGGGACATCGAGTGCAGTTTTCCTATGCAATAAAAGCGAAGCATCCTTACAAAAAGGACTTTGAATCCAGTTCCCCCCTTTTTAAGGGGGGCTAGGGGGGATCTCCACTTAAGTTGAGATTCTATTGCATCAGTTTATGGATTTATTTATTAAGTATAGATCCCCCTAAATCCCCCTTCAAAAGGGGGACTTTGAATGCGCTTGCTCCCTGAAGTCAGACTAGAGTCAATTTAATCCGGTTCCCCCCTTTTTAAGGGGGGCTAGGGGGGATCTCTACTCAAATTGTGATTATATTGCATCAGTTTATGGATTTATTTATTAAGTATAGATCCCCCTAAATCCCCCTTCAAAAGGGGGACTTTGAATTCGCTTGCTCCCTGAAGTCAGACTAGAGTCAATTTAATCCGGTTCCCCTCTTTTTAAGCAGGACTTTGAATCCGCTTGCTCCCTGAAGTCAGACTAGAGTCAATTTAATCCGGTTCCCCTCTTTTTAAGCAGGACTTTGAATCCGCTTGCTCCCTGAAGCTAGACTCAAGTAAATTTAATCCGGTTCCCCCCTTTTTAAGGGGGGCTAGGGGGGATCTCTACTCAAATTGTGATTATATTGCATCAGTTTATGGACTTCTTGATGAAGTTTAGATCCCCCTAAATCCCCCTTCAAAAGGGGGACTTTGAATTCGCTTGCTCCCTGAAGCCAAACTAGAGTCAATTTAATCCGGTTCCCCTCTTTTTAAGCAGGACTTTGAATCCGCTTGCTGCAAATCGCACGGCTTCGCTTCTAACCCACAACTTGAGCATAAACTTCCTGCACGCGCTCAAGTTCAAGCTGATGCAGATAATCAACCGTCCAGTCGGCTTGACGCTGAAGCATGTGGAAGGGATAGGTATTAGCAACGCCGACAACTTGCATCCCGGCGCGTTTGGCGGCTTCAATACCCGCTGGTGTATCCTCTATGGCGAGACAATCAGAGGATTTGGCATTAAGTTCTGGAAACTGTTGATTGAGGCGTTCCACAGCTAACAGATATCCATCCGGTTCCGGTTTACTCACCTTAATGTCATCCCCTGCCACAATAACCGGAAAATATTGCAAGAGTTTAGCCCGATCCAAGACTAACTCAACTTCCTTTCGCAAAGCACCACTCACTACTCCCATGGGTAATTGAGCCACGCGGATTTTGTAAATTAAATCTTCGACTCCCGGATATATCGGTAATTTAGACAGAGTTTCCAGTTGACGGCGGTAGGCGTCGGCTTTTCGGGAGATTAAACGGGTTAAGTCGTCATCACTTACCACCCGACCTCGTTTCTCCAATAATACTTTTAAGCAAGCGCGATCGCTACGCCCCAAACAATCCTCCCAGTAATCCGACGCCGAGGGACGCAGATTTTCGCCCAGCAGAATGTCTTCGATGAGTTGCTGATGCATCGACTCATCGTTGATAATCACGCCGTTGAAATCAAACAGAACTGCCTTTAAACTCATACCACATTCGTTACTATGCTGGAGCTGGAATACCTTCAGAACCGAAGTCGTCGATTGTACGGCGTTGAGTCCGTTGGTACACTTGTTCGTCTACCGGGAGAGGTTTCATGCCTTGGGTAACCTGATTCAGCAACCACACGTCTTGAGTCTGCACCGCTTCAAACCCAGCCGAACCCATCCAGGCGTCTACGCTATCGGTGGCGTAAGCTTTGATATAGGGTTCTTCAAACACCTCCGTTAACCAGTTTACTTGACGCAAGGTTCGCTGATTCCCATCTAAGATCAGAACTTGTCCACCTCCCTTGAGGAGTCGGAAGCTTTCCCGCAAAATCGACTTTGCCACGGCTGGGGGGGTTTCGTGGAATAATAAGGAAGCGGTTACCAGGTCAAAAGACGCCTCTGGTAAACCCGTCTCTTCCGCTTTGCCATGACGCCATTGAATCTCTACCCCAGCGGCTTTAGCTTTGCGCTCTGCCATGACTAACATATAAGGGGACAAATCCAAACCGATTACCTCAGCTTCAGGAAACGCCTGTTTTAACAGTAGAGTCGTTGAACCCGTACCGCAGCCTAAATCCAGAATCCGTCGCGGTGTTCCCTGGATGCGATTGATTAACTCCTGGCGTACCCAGGTTTCGTTGGGAGGTAAAGCGTATTGGGTAATCGGATCATAGCTGGTTGCCGCACTACCATTCAAGTAACCCCCTTCAATCCCGTGGAAGTTCTGACTCTTGTAGTAATCAGGGTAAACTAAGTCAGGCGTTGAGACGCGATCGCTCTCTTGTTCCCAGTCAATGCTCTCATAAAGCTGGCGCAATTGCTCCCCGTCGATGAATACGCCAACAATGGGTTGTAAGAATTGCTCCCAAAGCGTGTCTTTGCGATTCACCATAAGTTTAAGCTCTAATCCTACTTGCTTAATTTATTGTAATAATTTTGGCACTTCTGAGCAGAACATCCGGATTCAGGGATGTCTTAGACCACCCATTCATTACTGGGTCTTGACAAAAACCACATTTCATGAATGTAAACATCCCCACTTGAGAAAGAGCGAGTATGACTAATGATACCTAACTAATCATGGCAGATCAGCAGTTTTTCTATGGAAAAAGAATGATTTGTCGCCACCATACTTGTGACTGCAATCACTTTATTAAGTTGATCGATTTCATCAAATTTATATTATGCAGCTCACCCCTAGGGCGGATTAAAATCAAAACTCCGGATGATTTAACTCTCTATAAAGAGTGGAAAAATTCGGTACAGTTATAAGTGGGAATCAAGAAAGCATTTCTCTCTCAACCTTTAGGTTCTCCATCTTTGTAATTCCTCGAAATCAGGACACCAGCCGATCATGATTACCTTTTCCCTCGAACCCAATTCTGTGTCTACATCTAAGCCCTGGAAGCTGCAAATTTGGCTCTCGCCTAAATCTCAGGCGATTTATTACCTGCATGATCCCCAACAAGCACAGTCAATTCTTGAATTTATTATTGCCAAAAATAATACTCAAACTTCTCCGATTAAAGAACAAGGTGAATTATCCTTTGCTGGCTTAATTCCTCGTTCATTAGCCTCTCACCAGCCTTTAAAAGCTGGCGCTTGTGTTTGTTAAAGGTTTTTACGAAATACCAGTGACCCGTCAACCGTCAACTATCAATCGTCAATCCTAACTAAAATCATCCTTCTTTTCGATAAAGTCCTAACTGAACAGCTTGCATCTGCCGAAAATTTGATGATAAAGCTTCATGGCGACCAACAACCAATACGCCTCCAGGAATCAATCGCTTGACTATTTGCGATAACACCTTTTGTTGTAAGTCTGCATCGAAATAAGTTAATACTAGATTCCGACACAATATTAAATGAAATGACTCCGAAGGCATAGTGGTACGAATATCCTGTTGTTTAAACTCAATTCCTGAACGAAAATCAGGACGAATACAGTAAAATTCATCGGATCGAATGAAACCCTTTGTTAACCAGCCAGAAGGAATTTCTTTTAAACTTCCCCATTCATAACAACCCGTTCTCGCCCTCTCTAAAAGATAGCCATTGGCATCAGTCGCAACAATTCGCAGTGAAAGGTGAGAAACTTGAGAGAATTGGGTTAAATGCCAGAGAATAGAAAGAGTATAGGCTTCTTCTCCAGATGCACAGCCAGCACTCTAGCAGACTAATTCTGTGTCACCTCGTTCTTGGGCAAGTTGGATAAGTTGGGGGAATAGTTCTTGATGTAAATGCTGGAAAATTGGTTGATCGCGATAAAATATGGAAATCGTAATTCGACAGTAGCAATCTAATATTGTCCATTCTTCCGGATGAGTATTTAGGTAAGATTGATAGGCGTCACTATCGGATAGTCCAAGTTAAAAAATACGCCGCTGGATACGTTTACAGGCTTGCTTTCGTACCTTACGAAACCCCGCCCAACGTAGGTTTAATTGAGGTAAAGCCCACTGTAAGAAGCGAACGCATTCAGTATCTTTCATCGCTGTTATTCGACAATCTGGCTAATCTCTACTATGTTCAGGGAAGGTATGGTGAAGCTGAACCTTTGTATCAAAAAGCCTTAGAGTTATACAAACGTCTGCTGGGTGATGACCATCCTGATGTAGCAAGCAGTCTCAACAATCTGGCATATCTCTACTCATCACAGGGAAGGTATGGTGAAGCCGAACCCTTGTATCAACAAGCCTTAGAGTTGTGTAAACGCCTGCTGGGTGATGACCATCCGAACACAATTACTGTCCGTGAAAATTTGCAAAGAATGCGCGAACAATGGAATCAATAGGTTTCCTTTATTTCCGAAGTTTAGACTAGATGTGTGCTTCTCAAACAGGTGATGATAGCGGATGTCTGTCCTTGCCTACATTAATTTTCAACCTCCGTGAACAGGTAAGTGGAAAAAGTCGCAGGTACTCAGAACAAAGCAATCCGCCAGTTTGGGACTAAGGCTTCAATCAAATGCGATTGAGTTGGTCAGGATAGATTAGTTGTGCGGGTGGTAGACCGTATTGTTTTTCAGTAAAAGAATCTACGCTATCCCAGATTACAAACCATCCTTTAGAGGTTTGGCAAGAATTGTGAAATCCTTGTAGTGCGAGCATCTTGCTCGCTAAGCACCATTGTAGAGACGCGCCATGGCGCGTCTGGAACATAAATGATGTGTCCTAACCGCTATGGCGGTTGCTATATATATAATCGACATTCCCATTCCGCAGATATTCAAGCCCAAATTGTCCACTTCAAAATGTAGTACAAAAGGGAACAAGACCTTCCAGCCTTGAAAGACCGACGCTGGCTTAATCGCCAAAAAGCGTGGGATATTGCTGAACGCTCATTGAACAATCTGAAAAATAACGATACACCGTTCATGGGAGAACAGATTGTAGAAACGGCTAAGACAAGAGGATTTTTGTCGGTGTGGATGACTGTATTCGCCGAAGATACTGATATGTTAAAGCGGTTTATTTATAGTTTTGAAGGAACTTGTCAGTCCTGTTTTAATGATCAGTTTCAACCAATTCCTCGTCCAGGTGGGGCGCTGTGAATCCATCCGTGTTAACTATCTCCTTGCCAAGCCACGTTTATCGGGGCGGGTTTAGTCACATCTGGGTCAACAAAAAAGGATAGCAGTCAAACCCGCCCCTACAGTCTCTGACTTAAAACTATCTTGTACTGGTGTTGACGTAGACGCGATCGCGATTAAAATCAAGAGTATTTTGATGGTTTGGTTTCTGCCGCATAAAGTGGCAGATTATAACGCACATAAGCTAAATTAGGTTGCTGATGCTGAACCTGATCAGGCTGGCATCGAGTAAGCTGTCGGTGTAAACTATTACGATTTGGGAACGTATAATTATGTCACTCGCGGAGGTACTTCATGCTGCACGGCGACTCACCCCAACGGAAAAGCTCAAACTGATCCGAATTTTGGCTGAGGATTTGGAGACGGCTGAGGATATTTCACCGTTGGAACCCTTTAAAATTTATGACTTGCCAACCCCCTACAATTGCTTTGGGGCAGGTGCAGTTTTAATGGAAGCCTTCAAACGCTCAGATGCAAGTCAGCAGTGATATATGCGGTTTAAATATTCAACCACTAGCCCAACTCAAAATGAGTTTGACAGCCTACCCAGACTGCCGCTACTGCTACATCGGGAAGACCAAACCGTTGAAGCAATTGGGCTAGTGGATAGCGGTGCTACAGTGAATGTCTTACCTTTTGAACTCGGTCTTCAATTAGGGGAAATTTGGGACGATCGCAAAGCTATTATTCAGTTAGCGGGTAATCTCAGCAATCAGCCAGCGATGCCGTTTTCTGCGATCGCCCAAATCGCAGACTGTCCACCAACTGAATTGGTGTTTGCATGGGTGCAGCGTCCAAACACACCATTGATTTTGGGTCAGACCAACTTTTTTCTGGAATTCGATGTGTGCTTCTACCGTTCTAAATTGGAATTTGAAGTCAAGCCGAAATCTCCTTAGCCAGACCCCCATTACCCGATACAATTATCCCTGTGCCATTTGTACAAGGGTTCCATGTCTACTCTATCCTCTGCCCCCTTTTCCCCTGAAGAAATCGCCGCTGAAGGACTCAAACCGGACGAATACGCGGAAATTGTTAAACGCCTAGGGCGTCACCCCAATAAAGCTGAATTGGGGATGTTTGGCGTCATGTGGTCTGAACATTGTTGCTACAAGAACTCCCGCCCCCTCCTCAAACAATTCCCCACCACCGGGAAACGTATCCTAGTCGGTCCCGGTGAAAATGCGGGTGTGGTAGATTTGGGCGACGGACTTCAACTCGCGTTTAAAATTGAATCCCATAACCACCCCTCAGCAGTAGAACCCTATCAAGGTGCAGCTACAGGTGTTGGTGGAATACTACGGGATATCTTTACTATGGGGGCGCGTCCCATTGCGGTTTTGAATTCCCTGCGCTTCGGTTCCCTGGATAATCCCCGTACCCGGCGCTTATTTACGGGTGTGGTGGCGGGTATTTCTGGGTATGGTAACTCTGTTGGTGTCCCTACCGTTGGCGGTGAGGTGTACTTTGACCCCGCTTATACCGGGAATCCCCTGGTCAATGTGATGGCGCTGGGATTGATGGAAACGCCAGAAATTGTTAAATCTGGGGCGTCAGGGATTGGGAATCCGGTGCTGTATGTGGGTTCTACTACCGGACGCGATGGCATGGGCGGTGCGAGTTTTGCGAGTGCAGAACTGACCGATAAATCTATGGATGACCGCCCAGCGGTGCAAGTGGGTGACCCCTTCTTGGAAAAATGCCTGATTGAAGCCTGTTTAGAAGCCTTTAAAACTGGGGCGGTAGTCGCGGCACAGGATATGGGGGCGGCGGGGATTACTTGTTCGACCTCGGAAATGGCGGCAAAGGGGGGTGTGGGGATTGAATTAGATTTAGATTTAATTCCTGTCCGAGAAACAGGGATGGTTCCCTATGAATATTTACTCTCGGAATCCCAGGAACGGATGCTATTTGTGGCACATAAGGGACGAGAACAGGAATTAATTGATATTTTCCACCGTTGGGAACTTCATGCGGTTGTCGCGGGTACGGTGATTGAAGAACCGATTGTGCGGATTCTGTTTCAAGGGGGAGTGGCGGCGGAAATCCCAGCCACGGCGTTATCGGATAATACGCCAATTTATTATCGGGATGTGTTGACCGAAGCGCCAGACTATGCAAAGAAGGCGTGGCAATGGACGGTTGAGTCATTACCGAGTTGTACCCGTAACGGAATCGAACTGTCGGATGAGGCTAAATCCTGGACAGATATTCTCCTCCAACTCCTGGATACACCCACGATTGCCTCGAAACGCTGGGTCTATCGCCAGTATGACCATCAGGTGCAAAATAACACTGTGATGCTTCCCGGTGGTGCAGATGCGGCAATCATCCGCTTACGTCCCCCGGAATCGGGCAGAAATGCCCAATCGGGTGTCGCGGCTACGGTGGATTGTAATTCTCGCTATATCTATCTTGATCCTTACGAAGGGGCAAAGGCTGTGGTTGCTGAAGCCGCCCGCAATTTAAGTTGTGTGGGGGCAGAACCTGTTGCTGTAACCGATAATCTGAATTTTGGGTCACCAGAAAAGCCGATAGGATACTGGCAACTGGCATCGGCTTGTCAGGGTATCGCCGAGGCTTGTGCAGAATTGGCGACGCCTGTGACGGGGGGAAATGTCTCGCTGTATAACGAAACCGTGGATAGTCAGGGAAATCCCCAACCGATTTATCCCACCCCGGTGATTGGAATGGTGGGGGCGATTCCCGATTTAAGTCAGATTTGTTCTCAAGGATGGCAGGGTGAAGGGGATTTAATTTATTTATTGGGATTATCACTAACTGTAACTACACCGCAGTTAACCCTAGGTGGTTCAGAATACTTGAGTGCGATTCATGGCGTTGTTGCTGGAAAACCGCCTATTGTGGATTTTGAGTTAGAACGTCGGGTGCAAGCGGCTTGTCGTGAAGGCATTCGCCGCCGCTTCCTGAATTCAGCCCATGATTGTGCGGAGGGTGGATTAGCTGTGGCGCTGGCGGAATGTTGTATTTCTGGCGGATTGGGGGCTGAGATTGACTTAGGATTGACGGAGGCGTCTCTAGAACGGCGTTGGGATGAAATTTTATTTGGTGAAAGCGCCAGTCGGATTCTGGTGTCGGTGAAGCCGGAAGCCCAAGGGGATTGGGAGGCTTACCTGACGGAATGTCTAGGAGAATCTGCCCAGGATTGGCAACGGTTGGGGGTGGTTAAATCTCTCTCGGAAGGATTAAAAATTTTAATGAACGATCATCCTCCCTTAATCAACGCTACGATCGCAGATATGAGCGATCGCTTCTTTAACGCATTAGAACGTCGCTTGTAGCCGTGTTGAGGTAGTCACGGCTGATGAATGACCAATGACGCATGATCCATGACTTACAAATTAATGGTATCGTTAAGGAATCGTTAATTAAACTTAACGATTCCCGATTGATTTGCGTTAATACAAGTCGAACTGACTGCCACTATCAGGAGTAAGCTAATACCCATGATTCTCCAGCCACCCCACTCCTCTACCCCCAATCCTGCTGAATCTGATCAGATTATCAGCCAACGCCCCGACAAACCTGAAGAAGCTTGCGGGGTTTTTGGTATCTATGCACCAGACGAAGATGTCGCTAAGCTAACTTATTTTGGTTTGTTTGCCCTGCAACATCGGGGTCAAGAATCAGCGGGGATTGCCACCTTTGAGGGAGAACAGGTGCGTCTCTATAAGAATATGGGACTTGTCTCCCAAGTCTTTAACGAAGATATTTTGAACCAAATGCCCGGAACAATCGCGGTGGGTCATACCCGTTACTCGACAACGGGGTCGAGTCGGGTTGTCAATGCCCAACCTGCTGTTGTGAATACCCGCTTAGGGTCTTTGGCTTTAGCACATAATGGAAATTTAGTCAATGCTTCAGAGTTACGAACCCATTTAGAGAACCGCAACTATAATGAATTTTTGACCACGACGGATTCTGAGATGATTGCGATCGCGATCGGTGCGGAAGTGGATCAAGGGAAGGATTGGTTAGAGGCGGCGATTAGTGCGTTTAACCTTTGTGAAGGTGCCTATAGTTTAGTAATTGGTACGCCGGAAGGGGTGATGGGAGTGCGTGATCCCCATGGCGTTCGTCCCTTGGTGATTGGCACCTTAGGCACAAATCCGATGCGTTATGTCCTCGCCTCAGAAACCTGTGGGTTAGATATTATTGGTGCAGAATACCTACGGGATGTCGAACCCGGAGAATTGGTTTGGATTACCGAAGCCGGGATGGCGTCATTCCACTGGAGTCAAAAACCCCAACGCAAGCTGTGTATTTTTGAAATGATTTATTTTGCCCGCCCGGATAGCGTGATGCAGGATGAAAGCATCTACAGCTATCGGCTACGGTTGGGGCGTCAATTGGCAAAAGAAGCGGCGACTGACGCCGATATTGTGATTGCGGTACCGGATTCCGGTGTACCCGCCGCGATCGGCTTTTCCCAAGAGTCGGGAATTCCCTACGCGGAAGGATTGATTAAAAATCGCTATGTGGGGCGCACGTTTATCCAACCGACGCAGAGTATGCGAGAGTCGGGGATTCGGATGAAACTGAATCCTCTGAAAGATGTTCTCGCGGGTAAGCGAGTGATTATTGTAGACGATTCGATTGTTCGGGGAACCACGAGTCGGAAGATTGTCAAAGCGTTACGGGATGCAGGGGCGACTGAGGTTCACATGCGGGTTTCCGCACCACCTGTAACTCATCCCTGTTTCTATGGGATTGACACTGATTCTCAAGACCAGCTTATTGCGGCAACCAAGTCGGTTGAGGAAATTGCTGAACAAATTGGGGTGGATTCTCTGGCGTATGTGAGTTGGGACGGTATGATGCTGGCGACTCAAGATAATGCGAATACGTTCTGTTCGGCGTGTTTCACCGGAGATTATCCGATTCCAGTTCCCGAACGACTAAAACGCTCTAAGTTGATGCTGGAAGAAGCGAAGGTTTAAGCACCATTGTAGAGACGTTGCATGCAACGTCTCTACATAAATGATGTGTCCTAACCGCTATGGCGGTTGCTATAAATCGGTCGGTGCGCCCCTACTGTTTTTGGGCGCTTCAAGCTACCATAGGGCTTATTCAGCAGACCCTAAGCTGTTCGGCATTTAAACCTTAATGTCAAGAATGGCAAAATCCTTGTAGTGCGTTTAGCGAAGCCATGCCGCAGGCTTTAGCGAAGCCATGCCGCAGGCTTTGCATCTTGCTCGCTACCCATTCCCAATTTAAATGCATGACAGCTTACCATAAAAGTCTGTTCCCTATTGCCTATTGCCCATTCCCTATTGCCTACTTTTAGAAATTTTTTTGTAGTAAATACTACCGTTTTTTCAGTCCTTTGAAGGTCAAGGGTGGGAATTGACTTTCAATAACGAATATGCTAAAAACAGAAAATCTTGATTGCAACTTTACAAGTTTACCGCTAGACAATCAACTTACCAAAGTATACAGCGTTTCCAAATCATTTGTAAACGCAAAAGGTTTGAAAGCCTTCTTGTTGAATTGTGTTTAGGAGTTCTTGCATATCATTTTAAAACGCTATCTATAGCCAAATACCAGGGTCACTCGTTGATGAGTGGACTACTAAGTAGGTGAGGACAATTAAAGTTAACGGTTGAGATTAGGGAACAGTAAGGGTTTGAGGAACATTCACAGAACTTAACATAGTTCGGTTTATTTCCACCGACTTACTTAGATCAAAAAACGTGTTAAGGAGTCAAATATAGATGTCAAACTCATCGTCTGTTAAGCCTCAAATATTAACAACAACTGATTGGAGACTCAGCCCCGGTTACTTATGTGAAGGGGGATCTGATTTTGAATCCGTTCATATTTTGTTGGGTCGGTTTTTAGCAGATCGGCATTCAGAAGATCCCTTGCCTGATGTATCCAGGCAGCACAATCTCACGTTCGGTTAATTAAACGAGCAGTGGATGAGGTATCCAGCCTAGAGTATCTGGCACGCGATCGCAATGGTAAAGCCCTAAAATCTTTGAAAAAAGTCTGCCAGCAGATTCAACAGGTGGGAACTACGTTACAGGTGAAGAAGAAAAATGGACACCTGGTTGCCAAAAACTGGGATGATCCAGAATTTGCTGTCGGTCCCAATGAAAAGAAAGAAGTGGGCGATCGTCAATTGTTGCATTATGAATCTCCGGATAGCGACACGTCTAATATTCCCGAAGACGTAATTATCGCCCATGAGGTGACGGCTGATGAATTTGAAGGGGTAATCGATACATCGATTGAGTATGAACATGAATTAAATATTTCCATGTTCCACTCCGATGAAGTGAACGAGGAAGCGATTCTATTTGCAAACTGGGCATATCGCCTGCTACATGATGCGATTATTTCCCATCGGCATATTTTAGCCGGGAGTCCCTTATCCTGGTTAATGCAGCTTCCCTTTGCGGTGGAAATTCTTTGTTCAACGGCTGACGAAACGGAAGTCGTGACAGAATGTTCAGCAACCTGTATTAACTACAAAGATTTTGAGAGTAAGTTGATTCGCCGTTCATTTACCTGTCAATTCCATCCGGAACTGCTTCAGGATCTAAAGGATCTTCATCACCGGGAACCTCCCACTTATGACGAGTTGAAGCGTGATGATGGTGCTCGTTTATTTGCCCGACTTTTGTATTCTGGGATGCAGGAATAAGGGCATCTGAATAACATCATCACCATGGCGCGACGGATGGAAGAGGTGAGATTTTGACCCCCGGTTGAGGGAAAATTGTTCCCTACTTAAATAAATTGCCAAAGTTTAATCGTTTTATCTTGAGCCGCACTCGCCAAGGTTGAACTATCTGGACTAATTGCCACAGACATAACACCAGCGGAATGATCCGATAAGGTCTGGATCAGTTTTCCACGACCCGGATGCCAAAGTCTAACCGTTCCATCAGCACTACCACTAATTAATAGGCGACCTTTGGCGCTGATGGCAACAGAATGAACCGCATCTGTATGTTCAGTCAGCGTCAATAAAATATCACCTGTCTTTAAGTTCCAGACTTGAATCGTCGCATCCGCACTACCACTGATTAAAAGTTGACCACTAGGACTAAAGGCAAGTGAATTGACGGCATCGGTATGACCATGTAGGGTCAGTTGAATTTCACCTGTGGCTAAATTCCACAATTTGATCGTGCGATCTGCACTACCACTTGCCAGAATCTGTCCATCTGGACTAATGACAATCGTATGAATCATGCTGGAATGACCATCAAGAGTTTTCTGTATATCTTGTAGGTTTAAATTCCAAATGTTAATTGTTTTATCAGCACTGCCACTGGCGAGAAGCTGTCCATCTGAACTAAAAGCAACTGACTTAATCCAACCTGAATGTTGCTTCAGGGTATGCTTTAATGTTTGGGTCGTTAATTCCCAAAGTTTAATCGTGTGATCCCAACTCCCACTGACTAAAAACTGTCCATCTGGACTAAAAGCAATGGTATCAATTAAACTAGAATGCCCAGAAAATGTACAACTGGGTATACCACTCTCCAGATGCCAGAGTTTAACGCTACGATCCGCACCCCCACTCGCCAGAATCTGTCCGTCTGGATGAAAGGCGATCGCATGAATCGAACTCGAATGACCCCGCAACGTCCGTACACATTGCCACGTCGGTGTTAGCGTGTTTGGTTTAACTGATGGATTTGGGGAAGCGACTGACAATGATTGGGCTAACGTCTGGGTGAGATGCAAATCCTGGAGAATCTGGGCGGCTGACTGATAGCGCAGTTTTACCGCCCCCTCCAGCATTTTATTCAAGGTTTGCGTGAGGCGATCGCTAATCGGTTCAACTAGGTAGTCTTGCCACACCCACATTCCTTCTAAACTGTTAAACAAGTCAAAGGGATGAATGCTGGTTAGTAAATGAATACAAGTCACCCCTAAACTATACAAATCACTACTTGTTACCGCTTTGCCCATCAGTTGTTCCGGGGCGGCATAAGCCGCAGAACCAATCACGGTTCCGGTTCTGGCTAATGCTGTTTTTGTGGTCAATTTTGCGGCACTAAAATCAACGAGAACCAGAGTATCGGCGTCTGTCTCGATTCCTGTACTGGCAGAACAAATAATATTGGCTGGATTAATATCTCGGTGAATAACCTGATGAGAATGAATATACTGTAATACAGGCAACAGTTGTGCCAAGATATGGCGGATCTGGGTTTCATTAAATGCTCCTTCTTGCACTAATTGTTGAGCTAAACTCTCTCCTTCTACTAAGCATTGCACGATCGCCCCCGTCGTTCCCCTTTGCGGATTGGGTTCAAAATAAGCCAGCAGTCGGGGAATCTGGGGATGTTCGCCTAGAGTTTGTAATCGGGCGGCTTCTTGACGAAAAGATGCCGCCGCTTTCTCAATATTGGTTGTCCCTTGATTGGTGGGTGAAAACTGCTTGATAATACAAGTGGATAATCCCGACTCAGATTCGTCAATTGCCCGAAAGGTACGACCAATACCCCCCTGACTAATCAACTCCATCGCCCGGTAGCGATCGCCTAAAAGTAATTTTGACCCACAAGTGGAGCAAAATCTGGCATGATCAGGGTTGTCGGGTTTGGGACAAGTTAGGTTAAGGCAGTAACTCATTCGCGAATTTTGGGAGTCAGGAATTTATCCTATTGTGGCTTGCATTCAGCTTTAAGCTGAAGTTACTCCAGTGCAGATGTACTACACCCAGGCTAAATCCTTATTCCGTGGTGGTTTTAGCGCTCAATCCCCTCAAAAATTGTACCCATGTACGGCGACTTAAAAATCGCGCAAAGCCGCACGGTGAGGCAGTTTTGATTTTTTGGTTGGGGGAACTTCAGTTTAAGTAGGTTAAAGGAAATAAACCAGGAAGGAAAAGTAGTGCGAGCGTCTCGCTCGCTATTTTGTATGGGTTTTTTCTCCCCTAGTGCAAGAAGGCAGAAATAACTGAACAGCTAATATCTCCCCCCGCTTCCCCTGCTCCCTCTGCTCCCCCTGCTTCATCGTATCTACGAAGCTGCTCAAGTATTTTTATGCCCGCTGCACTAGCTCCCCCATCTCCCCCATCTCCCCCATCTCCCCCATCTCCCCCATCTCCCCCATCACCCCCTCACCCCATCTCCGAAATCATGCTTCCTGTTTCCGGCTACCTGGCGGCTGGCGTATCATCAAATCCTCAGTCGTTGATACAAAACCATGTCTGCTGTACCAGGCGCGTAAATTTTCTATGCCAAAAGGACTACCCTTGTCCAGTTCTAGAGTAATTGGTTTATCATGCAACATTTGACAAAGCATCTTCAGGATTTTAGAACCATACCCTTTGCCACGATTACCAGGCATGACGTTTAAGAAATGAATAAAATAGGAGGTTTCATCCTCACAGACAGATACCACTCCGACTAAGTCATCTGCCTGAGTAAACTCATACCTCATTTCCCCTTGATATCCAAAAGTTCTGGGAAAGACTCGTACCGATAGATTCACGGTTAACTCATCCTCTCGTCCATTCAACTTATACACCACCCTATTGTCAAAGTCCGGTTAGTGCGTCGGCAGATGTAACCTTAGTTAGCTGAAGAAAAATCTATCTTCTTGAAGATACCTCTTTGTCAATTATCGTTTCCTCTGATAGAGGTAAACCAGACTTCAATCAAAAATAATAAAAATGTAACAAACTCTCATGGGAGAGAACGCCAATGCGATATAAAAATCTTACAGCCATAGGAATCATAGCCGCCATGTTCGGCTTAGCGAACCCTGTCTCGGCTCAATCACCAGTCACGACCAAAGCCGACGACGTTACCCTCTCTGGTGAATCCCTAATGGGCATTGAACAGAGAAATCTCGGCGATGATTTTGACCAGTTCTTTTTAGATGATCCAGCCCTGGCATGGAGAGGAACAGGTGGTAGCCAGATTAATTTTAACAACCAAGCTGGTACTGACTTTCAGTTAATAGACGATGTGGAAATCTCAGTTAACGAACCCTTATCTCCACCGATCAGTCCAATCAATTTCCGCAGACACGAGAATTTGAGCAGCGGACTTGATCGCGTGGAAGTACAAGTTGAACTTGATTAATGGTTATATGTTTTTCCGAAAGTAGGGGCGGGTTTAGGGCTTTCATTTTGCTATTGATGATCAAGTTTATTCAAAACCCGCCCTGACAAAGGCTTTCATTTTGCTATTGATGATCAAGTTTATTCAAAACCCGCCCTGACAAAGGCTTTCATTTTGCCATTGATGATCAAGTTTATTCAAAACCCGCCCTGACAGAGTGGCAGAGTTTGGGCTGAGACAGTGCAGAGTGATTATCTAGCGCTATTGTCACTAACCCCATAAGCACCTATTTCAACACAATCATTTGATTGGTTTGGGCTGATTGGCAAGCAGCTTCTCCAACCTGAAGCGCATATAAACTGGCTTCACTCGACACATACAGAGACTTTCCATCCATTAGATGATCCAATACCATTTGCGTATCTTGAACAAATAAACCGCGACGCCCTGCTACAGTGATAGGATGTTCTTCCTCTCCCCGGATTAATTTACCTTGATCGCCCTCAAATACCAGTGTCCCGCGATCGCCGTGGACTTCAAACGTCCGCAACCTCTGCCAAAATACGTCTCCTTTACCATAGGTGACGTGGGCAATTAAACCTTTGGCAAACTGTAATTGAGCCGTACATAGACAGGCACTATAATAGTTTGAGTGCTGCCAAAACTGAGTATTACAGCTAACGGTTGCGACGTTACCAAATAAATTAGTAAATCGATGGATGTGGGGTAATGCGGCTTTAAAGGGAAAGCCAAATAAGTCCCGATGGTATGTCCAACGCTGCGGCGATGGATGCTTAGGCACAATTGTGACATATCGGGCATAAAAAGGAGTGCCAATCTCTGGTAATGATTGCTGTAAGGCTTGATGTAAGCCGCCTAATAGCTCAATATGTTCCACATGTAGGAGTTTGCCTTGAGCTTGAGCAAGGGCAATTAGGGATTCGGCTTCTGTCGGATCAAGGGAAATGGGATATTCGACAACAACATGCTTCCCTGCGGTTAAAGCCGCCCTAACAATCGCACCATGATCACGATTAATCGTACAAACAAAGACTAAATCCACATCCGGATGTGCCACCACTTGTTGCCAAGACTCCACGGCACTGGTTTGGTGACGTTGTACAAAGTCTTGCACAGTTTCCGGGGTATGCCCACTGACAACCACAAGCTGCGATCGCGCATCCGCCTGTAAGGTTTGCGCCCGCTGGTTGGCAGCATATCCAGTCCCGACGATACCAGCCCGAATGGGCAGTTGATCCATCATTTTTGAATGAGTCCTCGCTTCAAAATCCCCCTATTTAGCGACTAGAAAAAAATAGCTTCCTGGTTACTTTACCTTATTTTGCTTTCTGGAAGACTCTTTTTTCAACAAAGCACCAAATCCGAGCGCGACACCTGAACCTAGGATAGTCAAGGGTTCAGGAACAGGTTCGCTAGTGCCTACTTTGATTTGATACGCCAAGTTAGAGCGAGTCGGTTGATCTCCAGTCCAATCGAAGCTGACTGTACCCGTCAGTGTAAACGGTGCTGAGATATCTTCAATCAACACATAGTCTACATCGTCACTATCGTTATCACTTGGAGCCGAAAAGGTATTCAAACTATCAAGATTAAGCCGTACATTGCTGTTGGCTGTTTCTTTGGTACGAATATATATCGTATCAATTGGTTCGGTAAACGCTGTGCTACTTAGGATTGTTCCACCAACGTTATAGTTGACTGTTGAGCCAGTATACTCCAGTGTGAAATCATAGACTGTACCATTCCCCCAGACAAACTGAGCGGATTGCACAGGAGTCCCAGCTTTATCATTAATCCCCAACTCACGTTCAGCCTGGTTCAAACTGTTATTACCAATTCGCCCTTCAGCCACGAATACTTCGGTAAATTCCCCACTATTGATTAACCCATCGAACTGGTCATCGGTAAAGTCAGGTAGACTCGTGACTGTAGCGGCACTGGCAACACCCGAAACGAGAGACAGACCCACAGTGGCTAAACCAACGCCTAAAGCAACTCCAGCCGTTCGGAACGAAATTTTTGAGTAGATGCTATTCATAGTTACACCCGGTATATGTGCTTACTTAACAGTATAATTCTCTCAAGAGAGAATTTCTGTGAAGTGTTGATGAAGTAAGATCCAAATCCTAGCGCAAAATCCATAGTTATGTTAAGTCAACAAAAATTGTCAATATTTTTTAAGTAGGGTCGCATTTTCATGCCAGCCAATAAGGAAAAACTGGAGCATTGTCTATAGTTATTCTCAATTAGCTAGACAGATGTTAGCTGAATATCCCAGAATCAACCCAATAGAGGCTGTTGGGCATTGCCCACCAACATACCAGTCAATACCATTCAACTTAACTCCCCTCGCCCAAACGATATCCCTTCCCGTATACCGTGTGAATCAATGGGGCTTCACCAGGAGCCTCTATTTTGCGGCGTAACAAGCGCACTAAAGCCGCTAAGACATTACTACTAGGTTGTTCTTCATCCTGCCACAACTGCTGATAAATTTCCCCATGAGTCAACAGTTGACCCGAATGACGCATAAAATAGTCCAGAAGCTGGGTTTCTTTTTCCGAGAGTTCAATTAATCGTCCATTACGATAAGCGAGCTGATTTTCTACATCCAGTTCTAAAGAAGCAACGCGCAACCGAACAGGCGCATTGGTTTCCGTCGCCGCCGAACGCCGCAGCAAGGCGCGAACTCGAGCCAGTAATTCTCGCAATTCAAAGGGTTTAACTAAATAATCATCCGCCCCTGCATCCAATCCCATCACCCGATCATCCAGGGTATCTTTAGCGGTAAGGAAAAGAACCGGCGTCGTTTTCCCTTGCGATCGCAACTGTTGGCAAAGCTCTAACCCAGACTGATGCGGTAACATCCAATCTAGTATAAGTAAGTCATAGTCGCTTTGCATCGCTAACTGGCGTCCCGACTGTCCCTCATAAGCGACATCAACCTCATATCCCTCCCGTTTGAGGACTCGGCTTAAAGGATCGGTGAGTTCAACTTCATCATCAACCAACAGAATACGCATTATTTGTCATTTGTCATTTGTCACGGAATAGGGAATAGGGAATAGGGAATAGGCAACAGGCAACAGGCAACAGTGTAAGGTAGAGTTTTGAGTTAACTCACGACTTCCTCATCTCCCCCAGCTCCCCCAGCTTCCCCAGCTCCCCCAGCTCCCCCAGCTTCCCCAGCTCCCCCAGCTTCCCCAACCGAAAACTTTTGCCGCCACACGCTATATCATGGTGAATATTGCTGCGCTTAACGATGCCCATGTCTGTATCCCGGCTCAATGTAACCGAAGGCTGGCTAGAAGCCAATCAGCAGTATTTGATGGGAGAGATTGCGCGAGTGCGTCAAGCCTTGGAACGCAAGAGTGATCAAATCACTACAGGTATCTCTCTTACCTTAACCAATGGCTTCTATCCCAATGGAAATGGTTCACACCATCAACCCGACACATCGCTTTCACCGCCTCCCTTGTTGGATCAGCTTTGCCAAATGTTTGGGCTATCCTCATTTGAGCGAGATTTGCTGCTGTTATGTGCGGGGATGGAATTTGACGCCTCTTGGGGGTTGCTCTGCGGCATCGCTCAGAGTAATGAACAAATGAATTATCCCACATTTGCTCTAGCGTTGAATATATTGCCCCACGGACATTGGGGGGCGCTGACGCCAGATGCACCGTTGCGCCGTTGGCGGTTGATTGACGTGGGTGAAGGGTTTACATTAACCAGTAGTTCGCTACGGATTGATGAGCGGATTTTACATTACCTGCGCGGCGTTCAATATATTGATGAGCGCTTGGCGAGTATGGAGGAACCGATGCCTTTACCTGGTATTTTGGTATCCTCGCATCAGCAAAGCGTACAGCAAATTGCTACAACCTGGTTACAGGTGGGCGAGGGGACATTCCCGGTAGTGCAGCTATGTGGAGAAGATGTTACCAGTAAACGGGCGATCGCGCGAGCCGTATGCGATCATCTAGGGATTAATCTCCATGCCCTTTCTGCTGAATCTTTACCCACGAATACCAGTCAACTGAATATCGTTAAGATACTCTATGAACGGGAATGGGCATTAAGTAGCACGGTTCTAATGCTCAACTGTGATCATCTCGAAACCAATGATCCAGCCAGAGAAAGCGCGATCGCACGTTTCATCGAAAGCCTGAATACACCCCTGATTGTCACGAGTCGCGATCGACGCCGCCAACGCCAGCGTCCCATTATTACCATTGATGTCCATCATCCCACCAGCGATGAGCAGCGTTTAATTTGGCAAAACGCTTTAGCCGATAAAGCCGCAAAACTTGAGCCTGCAATCAACTTATTAGTCTCCACATTTAACCTCAGCGCCCCCAATATTCATACCGCTTGCTTAACCATCAAAGGAATGGACATTGAGACGCCAGAAGAAGATGAACAACCTATAGACGAAGAAAGCTACAACCCATCTGCCCTCCCACCCCTTACCACTAAATTGTGGGACGTTTGCTGTATTCAAGCCCGTCCCCGCATGGAAGAATTAGCCCAACGGATTGACACAGCCGCCACTTGGGATGATTTAATTTTGCCGGACAGAGAACGCACTGTCTTATCAGAAATTGTCACCCATGTGCGCCACCGGATGAAGGTCTATGAAAGTTGGGGATTTGCCGGAAAAAGTCGCCGGGGGCTGGGAATTAGCGCTTTATTTGCTGGTGCCAGTGGAACCGGGAAAACTATGGCAGCCGAGGTGATCGGCAAAGAGTTACGATTAGACGTCTATCGGATTGACCTTAGTTCTGTTATTAGTAAATATATTGGTGAAACTGAAAAGAACTTACGCCGGGTTTTTGATGCCGCAGAAGGAGGCGGCTCGATCCTTCTCTTCGATGAAGCCGACGCCCTATTCGGTAAGCGTTCTGAAGTCAAAGACTCCCATGATCGCCATGCCAATATTGAGGTCAGTTATCTGTTGCAGCGCATGGAATCCTATCGAGGATTGGCAATTTTAACCAGCAATATCAAAAGTGCCTTAGACCAAGCCTTTCTGCGCCGGATTCGCTTTATTGCTCAATTTCCTTTCCCCAACGCGGAGCAACGCCAAGAAATTTGGAAACGGATCTTTCCTAAACAGACACCAACCGAAAAACTCGATTATCGGAAATTGGCAAAACTGAATGTAGCAGGGGGTAATATTCGCAGCATTGCCATGAATGCGGCGTTTATCGCGGCAGATGCTGGGGAAGCCGTACAGATGAAACATATTTTACAAGCCACTAAGAGTGAATATATCAAACTAGAGCGACCCTTAACCGATGTAGAAATCAGGGGATGGGTTAAATAAGAGGTTTAGGAATGGTAAAAATTAATGTAGAGACGTGCCATGGCACGTCTACCAATTGTATGTAGGGGCGGGTTTAGCCATAATTGTAGGGGCGGGTTTAGCCATAATTGTAGGGGCGGGTTTAGCCATAATTGTAGGGGCGGGTTTAGGGACTAAATTCAGATATCCACCAATAACGGAACAACAAAACCCGCCCTCCCTCACCACTAACGGAACTATATTTTCTAAAGTTCCGTAACAATTTGAGCGATCGCGAATTGCATAAAGGACTTGTGCAGGATAATATTAAGTATTCACAAGTTGAGTTGGGAAGACTGGTCATGGGTAGCCGACGGCGTCTTAACAAAAAAACATCCTGGGAATCGACTTCTTTACCAGTACGGAATCCTTTACAACCGCGCCCCTTCGGTAAAGGTATCCAGGCGAGACGAGCCGAGTTACCAACAACCAATGTCTTGCAAACTCGTCCTTTCGGTACTCCCAAGCAGGCATCCTCGCCAAAACAAGAGATGCCAGATCTCCAAGCTCAACTCAAACAAGCAGAGAGCTTTGGCTATAATGCCGCTAATATTCCCACCGTACCTTCGAGTAACGCCACACCGATTCAGGCAAAGCTGACGATTGGAGAACCGAATGATAAGTATGAGCAGGAAGCGGATCAAGTAGCGTCTCAAGTCGTTAATCAGATTAATTCGCCTCAGAGTCAGCCGTCGGTTCAGGGTAAGACAGTACAACGAGAAGCCTTACCAGAAGAAGAGGAAGAGGAAACTCCCCTTAGTGCCAAACTCGAATCAGGGACACTACAACGGGAAACTTTACCACCAGAAGAGGAAGAGGAAACTCCCCTTAGTGCCAAACTTGAATCGGGGACACTACAACGGGAAACTCTACCACCAGAAGAGGAAGAGGAAACTCCCCTTAGTGCCAAACTCGAATCAGGGACACTACAACGGGAAACTTTACCACCAGAAGAGGAAGAGGAAACTCCCCTTAGTGCCAAACTCGAATCAGGGACACTACAACGGGAAACTTTACCACCAGAAGAGGAAGAGGAAACTCCCCTTAGTGCCAAACTTGAATCGGGGACACTACAACGGGAAACTCTACCACCAGAAGAGGAAGAGGAAACTCCCCTTAGTGCCAAACTTGAATCGGGTACTCTCCAGCGTCAAGGTATTTCTCCTGAAGAGGAAGAGAAAAAAAAAATTAGCCTAAAGTTAATGAGGAAATCCCAATCGGGAACAGGGAGTACAAATTCCTCCGTTAACTTAGAAGAATCGATTCAACAAAAACGGGGTCAGGGACAATCCCTCTCAGAGGATATCCGAGAACCGATGGAACAAGCATTTGGCGCTGATTTCAGCGGGGTAAAAGTACACACTGATAGTCAATCTGACCAGCTCAATCGCTCAATTCAGGCGCGTGCTTTCACAACAGGATCAGATGTTTTCTTCAAGCAGGGCGAATACAACCCTGGAAGTAAGGATGGACAGGAGTTGCTCGCTCATGAGTTGACCCATGTCGTACAGCAGAATCCAACACAGTCGGTTCAAACCAAGTTAATTCCTAGTCCTGACTCCCACAACCACATTATCCGGCGTGTACTCTATCAAAAAGGAGATCCCAAAGGTGCAACTGTACCGTCTGGAGCGAAAACCCTTGCTAGTCAAGTGAGTAGCGCCAAAAAAATTCAAGTTCAGGTGGGAAAGAAAAAACTGAATGGTTTTCAAATTGGTAATAATCAATACGTAGGCGATCGCCCCTACAAGAATCTTTCTGGGGATCTGCCATCTGGAGTGACTTACATTGAATACGACATTTATCCCTATACGGGTAAAAATAGGGGTTCAGACAGAATTGTGATCGGTAGTGATGGGAAAAGATATTACACCAATAATCACTATACAGACTTTACAGAATTTTAGCTAAGAGCAGTGAGGACGGGTTATGGAGTATGAAAAAGTTTTTCAACCGGAGCAACCGACATTCTATGTTCAAGTGGCAGATGAATCCTCCTTGGCTGACTTGTATCTTCAGTTAACGTCAGATTATCCACAGGCGGCGATTCGGATAGTTAGGGGCAACAAAAGTAAAACTTTGCCTGACTTTTTCAATGAAATAGGTGCAGCCCTTCAGTTTCCCTACTACTTTGGCGAAAACTGGGATGCTTTTGATGAATGCATTACGGATCTAAGTTGGATCGATGGGGAAGCTTATCTGTTGATGGTAAATCAGGCAAATCTGCTTTTACAAGATGCCACTCAAAACGATTTCCAGATCTTGATGCAAGTGTTATCGGATGCTCATGAGACATGGCTGACGCAACCTCAAATCGTCAACGAAGCCGAACAACCCACGGCGTTTCATGTTTTGTTCAGTTGTACGGATGAGCATCGTTCTGCCTTGACAAAACGATTGACTGATTCTGGGGTAGAGTTTCAGGTGTTTGATAAGTAGGTGGACACAATAAAAGTCGGGCGGTAGAGATCGTCGGTAATACTCGCTTTCCGAAAAGAAGCAAGCTACGTCCTTTGTAAGGGTTTGAAGACTATTTACCTTTCTTCACCGGAAGCCCCACGCCATACCTGTACTTCGACAGGCTCAGTAACAACTCAGGTTGGCGTTGGGATGGATAGGTGGGAAACCTAATCAATTTACCGATGTTCGGCAAAGTCAAGGTTATCCTACATCGCTCTATCCCTGATGGATTCAAAATAAAAACAGCATCTGTTACATTGACTTTAGCTTGGCGATAAAACTTGACATAAACACAAAATAATGCTATACGTCAAGTATATCTCCAGTTAAATTTGGAGGGGGTTATGGGTATCCGACGACGAATCCGTAAAAAACGGTCTGGGGAAGACGAGTTTATCCCAGCACAAAGTTCGCTACAGACGCGCTCTTTCGGGAACGGTATCCAAGCAAGACTTGCTAAGTTACCTGTCACTAATCCCTTGGAAACACGCCCTTTTGGTTCCCCCAAACAGACATCTGCTTCATCTCAGGAAACCGCAGATATCCAGACGCAACTGAAACAGACGGAACGTTTTGGGTATAACGCCGCAAATATTCCTGTGTTTCCACCCAAGAAATCGAAAAAGAAACCGAAAAAATCAAAAGGGAAAGCGTCTGATACAGATCAAATCGTCACCCATAACCATCCCGGTGGAACGCCTCTGAATCAGGGTGATATTTTATCCGCGATCGCAAAAGACGCCAAAGAGGTACAAGCCGTGGGTCATTATGGTAAATTTAGTCTGCGGCGTCAGAAAGATACTTGGCAAATTAGTCAAGAGCAAGTCGCAAGGGCTTATGCTCAAGGGGTTGAGCAGTGGTTGCGAGAATGTCCCAAGGAATTAACGGAACATTATCCAGGGAAAAAGGATATCCCACAAGCCGGAGCAACGTTTAAACAAGATCAGTTTATGGCAAACTATTTTGCCTGCAAAATTTTGGCAGAGCAAAGTAGAGGTGCGGTGGTTTATGAACATCCTGATGAGAAGGGATTGATCCAAAAACGGGCAAACCTGTACCGCGAGAGAATTGTTGTCCCGCTTAAGCGCACTTCCCCGATCGCCCCTAATCCGGCGGGTACAAGTCAGGGGACAAAGCTGCAAGCCCCTAAACTGATGAGCGATCGCATGGAATAGTCGTTTGGTTGCGATCGGGTATTATTTATCCTGTTTTAGGCGCAGTGGCGTGGTGATGAATTAAAATTACATCCAGAAACCGTAGGGGCGCATGGCGTGCGCCCATAAAATTGACAAGTCTAATCCATCACTTTAGCTGTGTTAGTCCAGTAGTCTACAATATCTCTACAATCGATCAAGGGGGAGGGCGGGTTTTGCTGTTCATTTATCGGTGGGGAGGGCGGGTTTTGTTGTTCCGTTATTTCAACAATAGCTGACCTTAGTCCCTAAACCCGCCCCTACAGTCCCTAAACCCGCCCCTACAATTATGGCTAAACTCGCCCCTACAATTGTGGCTAAACTCGCCCCTACAATTTGTAATTCCTGTCGAAATCACTCTATTGTATTCCAATTGTGAAACGTTTTCAGCAAAGCATAAAAATACTCACTATCCGAAGTTATCGCTTTTCTCGCTATCCGAAACAAATCCTGATTCTCCTGGCTACAGTCAGTCTGATTTGTACCCAAGTTGTCGCTCAAGATGTCCCCATTTATAGCCCCAGGGATATCTTTCATCCGATTATCGCTGAAAATGGTATGGTTTCCTCTCAAGAACGCTATGCCACAGAAGCAGGGTTGGCTGTGTTAAAAGAGGGCGGAAATGCCATTGATGCTGCCGTCACCATAGGATTTACGATGGCGGTTACGTTACCCAGTGCGGGAAATATTGGTGGCGGTGGATTTATGCTGGTTCATTTAGAGGATGAACATAAAACCATTGCCATTGATTATCGAGAAAAAGCCCCAAAAGCCGCCACTCGTGATATGTTTCTGGATGAAACGGGTGACGTTGATTCAGAAAAATCCCGTTATAGTCATGCAGCCGTTGGTGTTCCCGGAACCGTGGCTGGGTTAACTATGACACTGGAAAAATACGGGACAATTTCTTTAGCACGGGCGTTACAACCTGCGATTGAATTAGCCGAAAATGGATTCCCTGTGTCTGAATATGTGCATCGTTCCCTAATTGCCGTGAAAGAACGGATGCAGGCTTATCCGGCGAGTAGGACTATCTTTTATAAACCAGGGGGAGAACCTTATCAGATTGGCGAAACTCTGGTGCAAAGGGATTTGGCTCAGAGTTTGAGACTGATTGCTAGTCAGGGTGCAAAGGCATTTTATCATGGCGCGATCGCAGATGCGATTGTGACAGAGATGGAAGCCAATGATGGCTTGATTTCTAAGGCGGATTTAGCCGAGTATCAACCCGTTATCCGAGAACCGATTCGCGGTACTTATCGCGGCTATGAAATTTATTCCATGCCACCGCCGAGTTCTGGAGGAATTCATCTGGTACAATTGCTGAATATTTTGGAAGCCTTTCCTCTGGGAGAATTGGGACAAAATACTGCCCAAACGATTCATTTACTCACCGAAAGCATGAAACTCGCGTATGCGGATCGGTCTAAATATTTAGGGGATACTGATTTTGTGTCTGTACCCATTTCTGGGTTAATCTCTAAACCCTATGCCAATCAGCTACGCCGCAAAATAAATTTAGATCAAGCAACGCCAAGTCAAGAAATTGCTCCTGGTAATCCCAATCCGTTTATTGAAAGTAACAATACCACTCATTATTCAGTTATGGATAATCAGGGTAATGCTGTGGCGAATACCTATACCCTAAACTTTAGTTATGGCAGTAAAATAACGGTTACGGGGACAGGGATTCTGCTTAACAATGAAATGGATGATTTTTCCGCCAAGCCAGGAGTTCCCAATGCGTTTGGCTTGATTGGTGGAGAATTTAATGCCATTGAACCGGAAAAACGGATGCTCAGTTCCATGACACCAACGATTGTCTTAAAAGATGGGAAGCCGTTTCTGGTGACGGGAAGTCCGGGAGGGAGTCGGATTATTACGACAGTGTTACAGGTTATTTTGAATGTAATTGATCATGACATGAATATTGCTGAAGCAACGAATGCTGTTCGAGTGCATCATCAATGGCTTCCGGATCAGTTGATGATTGAACCCGGATTAAATGGAGATACCATGCATCTGTTAGAGGACAAAGGACATCAGATTACTGTCACCAATACCATGGGAAGTACCCAAAGTATTATGTTAGTTGATCAAACCTTAAACGGTGCATCTGACCCCCGACGTCCTGGTGCTTTAACCTTGGGATATTAACGGCTTTTGTTAGGGTTCATTTTACTTGCTACCTCACGGTAACTTTGGATTAATCACCCGCTATACCGTAGGGTGGGCATTGCCCACCAACCTTAATGATCGTGCGATTTAGAGTTGATTGGGCTTGCCCACCTCACGTTACAATTCGCTAAAAAGAATAGGGTTTTTATTCATTGTTGGTAATTACCAAAAACTCATTGGGAACGCTTGACTGCAGGTTAGAGAACGTGGGAGTATACTGACGATTTTGATCCAAAATCTTTCTGAGTGTATATCCCCAAGCGTCGGAGAGTCCTAACAACCAAGAGTTTTTTCGCTCCCAGGTATTGCCTTGCATATCGTCATCCAGTTGAGTCATTGTGAATTCCGCAATCCACTTGGGTAAACCGAATCCGAACACAATGGGGGTGATTTGGGCATGGCGGAAGGTTTCATCGAACTGAACTTTATAGGTTAATTTGGTTAAATTAACAATATTGAGTAACCGACGCCCTTTATCGGAAACACTAAATGTCCACTGAAATGGAGAAAATACCGAGACTAATAATGTTCGACTCCTCGCGTCCCATTTACCACCTTCTAATGTCAGACAATCATCGGGAAAAGGATTCCCATCCATAAAAAAGACCCCTTTCAGAATGTCAGGTAAATCAGTTCCCCTGTCTTGTTTCATCCAAGTGCCAATATCGTTAAGTTGCCGAGTTTCAATGGTTAGCATGATTTGTTTTTAGCTTGTCTTTTGATCGAGGTAAAACGGTATTCGCCAAGGCAGTACCTAACAATTAGTTGGCTCGCCGTGCAAAGCCATTCAACACTAAATTTGGCTTAAAGGGAGCAAACTTTTTCATATCCCATTCTACACCAGAAACGGAACGCCATTGATAGTGCTTGAATGCATATAAACAGAACAGTTTTACAATCGCAATCGATAGGGCTCTGCCCGGACAGTTGCGTTCCTGATTCGAGCCATTCCAGGATAAAAGATCGCGATAATCTCGTGTAGTTTTAAATGTATCTGGCTCTTCATATTTGTCAGGATCGCGATTCGCCGTAAATAGGGAAGCGACTAGACGAGTTCCCTTTTGGAATGGACATCGCTGACCGCCAATTTCTACTTCCATCGGTTCGGTAGACATTTGATTGAGAAAACGAACGGGCGGATAAAGACGTGCTGTTTCAAAAATTACCTTTTCGGTTAATTCGAGTTGGGCTAAAGTTTGGGCGTTTGGGGGAGTTTGACCATCCCAAACGGTATCGATTTCAGCACTAACATTTGCTCTTAAGGCTTCATCTTGACATAAAACACCGAACACAGAGGCAAGGAGATCACTGGTTCCAGCAGTTCCGGCAACATGGATCATATCAAACAGATTGTTGGCAACCTGTTGTTCATTTAACTGATGTGTCGCCCCGAACCCTAGATAATCTTGATACTTGGGAGATTTTTTGTAAGTGTCTACTAACCCTTGACGATGCTGAATGTGCGATCGCGTCTTATTCCTCAACAGTGTATTATGAATAAGATTGGGAACAGTCGCTAATCCTAACCCTCCAATATAACCAACTGAGCCAGCAATTTCTTCCTCAGATAATTTGAGGTTAAGAACTAGTTCGTGTAATAGGGCGACAATCATTTTGGGTAAGTCAGTTTTAACATCGATTATTCCCGGCTTTGTCGCCTTAGCTAGCTCTTCATCGACTAACTTTGCTAATACCTCTGTTATTTCTTCGGGTTCCGGTAAAGCGTGAAAAAATAACGCTCGAATCCCTGCATGTTCATCACCATTGGTTCCTAAACATAAGGGATGACCGAGAAAATAACTGCGAGCATTGATTTTCAAGGGTCCCAAATAATTATCCCGTTGCTGAGGTGTGGTTTCAACCAGCCTTTTGGCGTCAGCGTAGGAGGTATGGATGATTCCCTGATCCAAACCCAGAAATTTATCGGAGATCCGTTCCTTCCGCACATACAAATAATCTCGCCATTGCTTGGTTAGTACCGGAAGGTCTAAAAAATAAGCCCTTAAACGAATGACTTTGCCAATGGGATTGTTCTGACCAATTTTTGCCAAGAGGCGCGAGAACTTGAGTTGACGCTCATGGACTTCGAGTATTTTTTGATTGTCCATCCTAATTCCTATGGGTTTTGGTTGCTGGAAAGGGTTAATTTAGAACTTTATCATCATACGTATTAAACTTTATGGCGTTCAGCTCAACTTAGGCAAAAAGTCTAAACATTTCTTAATGAAATGACATCGATCCTAACTAACTTGAAAAATGAATAAAAATAGTATACAGTATGAATCTGTTCCCAAATAGAGCCAGTCGAGCCAGTCTAAATGAGTCGTGAACACCAAGAGGTCTGAAAGTCTTGCCCAGCAAGGATTACTATTTCACAACTAATTTGAACTCATAAGTATTGAGTTATTTCTGGTTCACGCATTGACAAATCTATTGCTATTTGCTAATAAAGCCGATTGTTGGTTATTTGCCAATTGCTGATGGGTTAACGAATCGTCCCATTGCTCCGGCTTCAGCCTTTAGGCTATCTCATGAATGATTAAGGATTCCGGCATCATCCGGGAAAAGGCATCAATAAACCTGTAACGTTTTTTTTTGAGGAAAGGACATCAACATGAACATGACAAAGAAGCAAACGATTGTTCAAGAACTATTACAAGTTTTAAAGCTCAGGCTAATTAACACGTCTAGTGTTCAGCAAAAACTCCAGAAAAAAGCGGCAAAACAACGATCGCAGTTAAGCAAAGTTGTCGGTCAGCTTGTGTTCAGTGACACCCAAAACCCCTTACATAATATGGAAGTGGAGTTGTGGGATCGAGACATTGGTACACCGGAAGAGTATCTAGGGAAAGGGATAACGGATCGCAATGGGTATTTTGAGATTTACTATGATCCAGACCAAGCGGGGTTTAAGGACGAGCCAGATTTAGAATTGAGAGTCATCGAAATTCGTACTAGCTTCGATACCAACAATAAATTGGTGCTTGCCAAACGTCTCGCCTACACGATTAAAGGACCCGATAATGTCACGCAAAAAGAGTATGACTTTGGCACTTGCACTGTTCCCTACTGGCTTTACAACCCCACAAATTCCTTCCCCCGTATTCTATTTACCGAGTTAGAGGGAACACCGGATGAAGATGCGATTGGTCGTAAATTGCAAGGGTATGAAGCTGCAAATCATTTAACCCCAATTAAAGCCAAGCACGTTATCAAAAATACGCTCAATCCGGATCAACCGTCTCTCCCAGAGATTCAAGCCGATTATCCCCCCAATTCCACAATTGAGCTAGAACGAAAAAATCCGGGCTACACCCGAAGTGATGAATTTTTTGGACTGCGGATTCTTAATGGAATGAATCCCTGTTTACCGAAAAAAAATAAGCACAACCCGAATGAGTACAAGGTTACGTTTAACTGGGATGCTTACGAAAAAGATCAGATTCATGACCTGCACAACGTCGATGCCACGTTTGAGGTAAAAGATGGCAAATTCTTACCCACTTCGATTACTATTCAAAGCCGACAGCCTGATTCCTACGCTCCCTTTTCTCCCCTGAAAGAACCAGTCACCTATACTCCCAATGACGGCGATCAATGGTTGCAGGCAAAGCGAATTTTCCGCACCAACACGTTCTTCGCGGCTGAACTAATTGAACATTATATCAAAGCTCATTTACAGATGGAGCAATATACAGTTGCGGCTTTTCGTAACTTGAGAAAAAATCCCCTCCGTCTGATGTTAATTCCTCACCTCAAGAGCTTGATTAATATTAATCGGCGGGCGGATACGGTATTAGTAGACCCAAATGAGGGCTATGTTGTTACGGCTGGACCCTTGACGCCAGAGAGTGTGGTGCAGATTTGTCATGAGAGCATGTCGCAGTTGGATTGGAAAGGGTGGCAACCGCGTCAGCCGTTATGTGAAACTCATACCTATGCCAAGATAGCCAATCTCTATTGGCAGATTTTGACGGACTATATTGATGTCTTTTTCCAAACCTATCAGGATGAAATTGAACGCGAATGGATTGAAATTCATCGCTTATCGGATGACTTGGTTAACCATAGTGTGGCGTATGAACCCGGAAAAGATAGTGGTAGCGACGATGGGTATGAATGGTACGATACGAATGAACTGACTCAACCGAATAATTCCCGACGCACCATCAATGGCAGTCTGAAAGTGGTCAGTCCGATTACGCTATCGGATAAACCCGATGCCAATGATATAGAATACTTAAAACAGTTCTGTCGGTTTGCGATTTTCCACGTAACTCTGTGGCATTCCTGGGTGAATGATTCCCAAACGGATGCTGGGGGGGAAGTCTTGTATAGTTCTCTCGGACTGCGGAATGGTAGTTTTGGGAATGAGGATGATCCGACAATTGCGCCCGATTCAGGAGAAGCGACGCAACTGCTTTATCTGGTTAATGTGTTAACGGCGATTAAGTATGGATATATCATCAAGAATGAAGATGGGGATATTCCCGCCGAATTCCGCAAAATTCTGTTAAATCACAAGCAAGATTTTGCCCAACTGGATTTTGATGTGAATAACATTAGAGCGTTGATCAATATTTGATTTGATGAATAGTGTATCCCATCCGTAGGGGCGCAAGGCATTGCGCCCTTTATTTAATGGCGTCTTTGACCCCAGCTAGTAGTTTAGTCAATCTCAAACCATGCCCAACACGAATAAGCCGTGATGCATTTAAATTGGGTATTAGTGGCAAGCAAGATGTTCGCACTACAGCGATTTCGTCATTATCATCCAGACTCCGTTCTCATCATGGGAAAAAATTTAACAAAATGTCTGCGAAGATATATATTTATGTGATAATTGCATGACAAAATTCTAAGTTGAGCAATACTATGAGTTCTCGAATAGGCGTGGCTTTGAGCCTGTTAACAATTGTGAGTTTCTTGGCTGACCCGATCCGAGTTGCAGCTCAAGAGGAGAAGTTTAGCTCGTCTCCAGCCGTGATAGCAAAGCGGGGAGAAGGGGAGAGTGCTAAACCAATCATTGTTGCCGAGTTAGTTGAACAATTGCGTACCGCCGATGTTGGCAAACGTCGGGAAATTATTCAACAACTTAGTGATACCCAACAAGATATTGTTCCAGCATTGCTCAGAGCGATGGACGACCCCGATCCTCTGGTCAAAAGTGGTGTAGCAGAAGCATTAGGCAATCTCACTGATGATGCTGCACCAGCAGTTCCTAGATTGATTGAGATGATGAATGATGGACGTCGGGCGATCGTACCCATGCCATCAAGTCCTCGATATCCCAGTCAAAGTATTTTTATTGCTCCTGTTCCTACTCTTCGTACTCGTCTTCCTCTTACTCCCGCTCCTATTCGTCTTCCTGCTCGTCGTCCTCCTGCTCGTCCTCTTCCTTTTCCTCCTCTTGCTTCTCCTCCTCCTCGTCTTACTACAACAACAGAGGAGGAGACGGATAACGAACGACGCCTTCCACCTACCCCGCCTGGAAACCCCGAAAACCGACTGCGGATTACAGCCATCATCGCGCTGGGAAAAATTGGTTTGCCAGCAAGATCATTAGCGACACCTCCCTTAACCGAAGCCTTGCAAGACCCTGATCCGTGGGTTAAGCTGAATGCAACATGGGCGCTCTCCCAAATCGGAGCTTCTGTCCCCCTCCTATCTCATTGGTTAGAAGCTTTACAGCATTCTGATCCTAACCTGCGTCACAGTGCAGCAACAGTTTTTGAAGATTCAGGATCACTGCTACCTAAAGTCTTGGGAGCGGAAGCGGATAATAACACGGCGAGGTCTTTAGTTACTGTACTTAATGATGGCGATTCCCTGGTTCGCAGTGTTGCCCACAAAGCATTAAGCTTGTTGGGGACAGATGCATTACCCGGCTTAATCGAAGCGTTGAAAGCACCAGAGCCAATTGTTCGCTTGCAAGCAGCAGAACTGTTGGGAAATCTGGGAGAATCAGCACAGTCGGCGGTTCCTGACCTGTTGCCACTACTGAGGGATACAGGGCGTTACGTGCCACCCTCCTCGAATGGATTATTTTTCCCTCCACCACCCCGTTTGTCTATTAGATTTCCACGCAGTCCGCAAGACATTTCGGTTCCGACTAACCCTCAAGAATTGGTGCGAGTCAATGCTGCTATTGCCTTGGGCAAGTTGGGCGATCGCAGTGCCATTCCTGCTTTGATTACTGCTGTGCGGGATAATAATCCTTGGATGCAGCTTGCCAGTGGGTGGGCATTACTCAAGTTTGGAGAAATGCAAGGTTTGCCTGTTGTCGGGCGATTGGTGCAGCACCCGGAACCATTGATTCAACGAGAGGCACTGTCTCAGTTACGGGGTTATGGAGATCAGGGATTCCCTTATCTCGTACCCTACTACGCAGCGCGATTGGACTCTACCAATGATAACGATCGCAATAACGCAATTATTCGGCTGGGAAAGTTTGGAGTAGCTTCGTTGGATGTAGTACCAAAACTCCGCGCTTTATTAGTCAGCAATAAAAAGGACTCGCCGGGGTATGCTGCGACAATTCTGGGAGAAATTGCGCGGGATACAGCTATTGCTTGGCAGAATGGTAATCTTAACGAAGACCAACGCCAACAAGCGATCAGCGAATTTACCCAAGTTCTTTCTATCATGCAGGCTCCTAATGCTCGGTTCAACCGTGAACCAATTGATCGTGTCCGCACTGGACTGGCGACGCTCCGAGGGGTTACGCCTTAGGGTGTGTGGTTAGTAGAGTTGAGACTAATTCACCCCAGGAGTCTGTTTGGGTGAATTGGGTTAGGCGATCGCCCTGATCCTGGCTCCACATCACAGCCGCGATCGCACTCTTTCCCAAATTCAATGGTTATCCCTCCATTAAAGTCCCGCCTCACCCACCCTACTCTTTTAGATATGGCGTATTTGCCAGGATTTAGTTACCTAATGTTACGCGGGCAAACAACTGAGTCCCAGGTCATGTACGGTTATAGATGAACCCCTACTCAGTTGGTGTTCGGCAATGCCTTCCCCGATTTCTCCTCTCTCCCAGCCCGAACCGGAAAACAACTGTGCTGATTGTCTGTACATGACATTGGCAGGGATTCCGGTGCAACCCGTGGAACATCCTGACTATCTGGAATTTCTGCAACCGTTCCCAACGCCACAAATTGACCTGTACTTAACCCTTAAGTTTAGCCAGCAGTGGGAATCTTTACCTCAAGGACGGGTTCAGTTTGGACTCAAAGGGGGAGCATTAAGGCTGAGGATAGAGGGGGGTGAGATTCCCTATGAGTCCCGGATTATGGGTTCTATGGAATTGGGTGTACCAACAGTGGAGACGGATTCTCCAGCCAATCGTCCTATCCGCGATCGCACCTCACCCGAATTCGATCTGCCCACCCTTGATCTACAGGGAAATGGAGCAACCGGACAACCGTCACTAAACGGGGAACCTAACCATTATTCCATTTGTCACATTACTACAAAAGTAACCGAAGAAAACCCCGCCTGGATTTTTGAAGAAGAACGGGGACAGCCTGTCTTAAATGGCTGGCTCAATCAGGTCAAACTCGGCACATTGAGTGTCTCTGCCCTTCCTTGTCGCGTGGACGCCACATTTGAAGTATCGCGGCGAGATATTTGTTTGACCCATGTTGACCGATTGTGGAGTCCGGATATTAGTCGCAATAAACGGGCGGTGCTGGACAGGCTGATTATTCAGCAGTTGCTGGAACGTAAGTTTAAGCCCTATCTCAGTCGAGTTGAGTTGCACTATGATGGATGAACGTTTTTTTACCCAACTCCAAGTCCTAATTCAGAAGGTTGTCGCGGCAGAAACGGACAATTTAGCTCAACTGGCGGCAATGGTGGGTCTGAATTTGGCACGAGATTTCGCCGAGTCTAATCTCAGAGATACGAATCTCAAAGGTGCTAATTTGGTGAAAGCCAATCTTAGAGGTGCTGATTTGCATGGCGCTAACCTGATGAAGGCGAGGCTGTGCGGGGCTGATTTGCGCGGGGCTGATTTGATTCAGGCTAATCTGTGTGGGGCGGATTTGAGACAGGCGAATCTGCGCGGTGCGGTGCTGTCGAATGCGGATCTGACTCAGGCAAACTTGGAGGGGGCGAACCTCACCGATGCCAATTTAGAGGGGACAACTTTAAACTACGCCAATCTGAAAATGGTTGATTTGAGAGGCGCTCATCTCTACCAGGCTTATCTCTATGCCGCTAACGTAAGTGAAGCGAAACTTAGAGGGGCAAATCTGGGAAAAACTGACCTGAGAGAGGCAAACCTGAAGCAGGCTTCAATTATTCGTGCCTATTTGGGACAGGCTAATCTGCAAGGTGCGGATCTCGACGGCGCGAATCTGAGTGAATCGGATATGAGCCAAGCGAAACTAAACCGTGCCAAATTGCGGAATACTCAGCTACGGAATGCTGATTTCAGCCTTAGTGATTTGAGTCAGGCGACGCTGATTCGTGCCAATGCGAGCCATGCTCACCTGATTCGCGCCAACCTACGAGGGGCTGATTTGATTCGGACGAACCTCACCGGGGCTGATTTACAGGGGGCGGATTTGAGTTTGGCGGATTTGAGTCTGGCTAACCTGTATTTAGCCAACTTAGGCAATACTAACTTAATTCGCGCCAATCTCAGCATTGCTGAACTCGGCGGCGCGAATCTGAGTCGAGCCAACTTGAATCAGGCGGATTTGAGAGGGGCAAATGTGGAAAATGCTGAGTTTGCTAGCAATCCGGGATTGTCTGAGGAGATGAAGCGGGTATTGAAACGGCGCGGTGCTATCTTGGCAGAGGTGAAGCGCGATCGCGTGGGAGTGTTGGCGTCTCGGTAATTGGATGCGATCGCTCCCAAACTTAACGACTGTGGACAGGAAGCTGCCGACAGCCCTGGTTGAAGCAGTAAGTAAACATCAATGTCCGATTATGTCGGAAATTGTATTAGTTTTATGTAGCAGAAGAGGGTTGACAACTCAGAGCCGCTTTTGGATAAGCAATCCGCTGGTGATTGCACTGTTGCCAAACTTTGACAAAGATTTCCGCCGTAATCAATAATTCTTCTTTGGTTAACCCCGAATCAACTAACTGGTTATCTTCCCATCGGGCTTTAAGGATTTTCTTAACCGTGATTAAGGCGGTGTCCGGGGTAACATCTTTAAGCGATCGCAGCGCCGCTTCACAGGCATCGGCTAACATGACAATTCCGGTTTCTCGCGACTGAGGAATCGGTCCATCATAGCGAAAGTCTGCTTCTTTGACCGACTCTCCCCCCTCTTCCTGAGCACGTTGTTTGGCTTGAAAGTAAAAATAGGAAATCAGCAGTTTACCTTGGTGTTCGGGAATAAAATCCCGAATCGCTTTCGGTAACTGATGTTTGCGAGCCATGACCAACCCTTCAGAGACATGCTTTTTAATAATCTCGGCACTCTTACGGGGGTTGTTAATTTGATCATGTTTATTGGGACTGCCCATTTGATTTTCAATAAATCCCAACGGATCATGCATTTTGCCAATATCGTGATACAAAGTACCTGCCCTCACCAGTTCCACATTACAGTGAAGTTCACGGGCGGCGGCTTCGGCTAACGAGGCAACAAACAAGGTATGTTGGAATGTTCCTTGCGCTTCCGTGGCTAACCGTTTGAGCAATGAACGGTTCGGATTGGACAACTCCGCTAACCGAATTGGCGTCACCAAGTCAAACAAGCGTTCTAGATAAGGAGATAGTCCCAGTGCCACAATACTCCAGGCTAACCCCGATAGCCCGTAGAGCGCCGCACCCGGTAGCACCGCGTACCAAATTGTGCCAGCACTGGCACTCATAATCAGATTCAGGACGAGATGAACGCTGCCCTGGGTCAATCCCACGATACCGCCTAATAACGCCAATTCCTCCCGCGATCGCATCCGTCCGGCAACTAACGCCCCCACCAAACCACCGGTACCACCCGCGATTAAAAATTCCCAGCTCACCTCCATGCTAAATGTGACCAAGCCGGTCAACAGTGTCACCACAGTCGCACCCAAACTTGACCCATAGAAACTCCCCACTAACAACCCAATCGCGGGCAGGCTATTATATTGCCCCCCCAATAGTGCCAAGACGGGTGTACTTAAACTCAACAGCAGCACCAAAATATGATCGCGTCGCCGCAGGGGGGGATGGACTCGACGTTCGACTAACCAAAAAATACCAACTCCCCCGGTAACCAAACCGCCAAATCCAATCAGCCCGATCCAGTTAATTTCGCGACGACTCAAGCCGTAGTAATCCAGCAGGACAAAATCCGCCTGGGTAATTTCCTCGCCCGCTTCGACAATGACTTCTCCTTCTTGAGCCGTCACCATCACAGGATCTACCGATCGAGCAGCTTGTTCTGCCCGACGCTTGGTTTGTTCTGTATCTTCAATTAAATTGGGCTTTAAGTTAGAGGTCAGGAGTTCCACAGCTAAGGGTTGTGCCTCAGCCGGAATCAGCGTACTCACCTGCACCGCTACCGCATTGTCTAATAACTCCGAGGGCAATCCTGGCGGAATTCCTTGGGTGAGAATGTGGCGAGTGGCATCCTGAATTCCCTGTCGAGTTTTCTGCCAAGCGGAATCAGACAGATCGAGTACAGATGCATCGTAGGCAGGAGTTGAGTCCGGGGTTACACTTGATGACAGTTGAGCCACTGCCTTTTGGTAACCCTGACGAGCTTTACTGGCTGTCTGCATCAACTCAGAGAAGGCTGGGGTAGATGCTACTTGACGGTAACTTTGCAATTCGCTTACTGCTTGGATGAACTCCCGAGTCAACGGTTTTTTCTCTCGGTTCGGGATAACCACTCCAGGCTCAAAGGGGTTGACCGGAGCATTATCTTCGACGAAAGCAACAATAGCTTGCCATTCCCAGGCTTCACTATGGCGCAGATACTGCTGGGTGGCGGCGGATAGCACCGAGGTTGGCACAAACGGAAACGAACCACTAATTTCTCGCCATTGGTCTATTTTGTCCAATGATTGTTGTAGGTTTTGATCAATCTCTTGGGTCAGAGATTTGTCAATCATTAAAACCGGGAACGAACCCGTCCGAGCCTCTTTGCGTTTTTCTTCTGTCGTTTTAGTATCCTCAACACTGGCGTCAAAGCGAGCGCGGATGGTATAGGGGGCATCCCGACCAACATCGAGGGTTGGTTGATTGTAAAAGCGGTTTCCCATCACGCTGGTGAGAGAAACGACGGCTAAGACAAACATGACGGGTGAACGTCCTTGCCGCTTTGCTGATGGTGGTGGATTGCCTTTTGTCCCCAGGAAAGAAAGGGTTTGTTTTAACGGATGACCTGACTTTTTTTGCTCAGGGGAAAGATGACCATCAGACCCGACGAATGGAAGGATGGTACGAAATTGCTCAGATTTTTTTTGCCGCAGGTGGTTTAGCTGTTGCGTCAACGAGTGGAGCCTTTTCATAGCAGAAGAGTTGCCTTTTTAGGTGAGCGGTAGCGGTGAAACCGCGAGGCAGACAGGTGGGGATTTGCGGTCAGTTCATCGAAAATTGGGGTTGGTAAGATTTGAAGTCCCTACCGCCTTGGGTCTACTCACTAGGCGTGACATTTTGCATTTGTATGCCAGCTTGGGCAGTTACAAGCTCAAAGCTTTCGACCTGTACGCATAAGGGTTGTTTGATTGGGCTTGCGCCCCTCCCGTTTCCGGGGTGATGTTTGCCTCGCCAATGTTAACGGTCGGTACTTTCCAAGTAGCACTGGCTTAACCCCTTAGACCTGTTTAACCACTTGGTTCTAGAGCTACAGACTGGCACGCATCCGTAGGTAGGACTTTTAACTCTTGCCGTTAACGTAGTGCGCTAAGCACTTAGGACTGGTCAGGTATAGGCTTTTTCAAAGCCCCGGCTTATAGCCGTGGGGTTCCTGACTGGGTTTCATTTAGTCGGCTGTAATGTTTGAGTTTAGCTCTTTTTAGCTGACAAAACATGGCTTACCCACCTATCTATAACTTATAAACGACGTTGAATGACATCCGGTGCAGCAACGGCTGCTTGTTTGTACCGACCATTGATTTGTTTTTGATCGTAAACCCCTAGCCAAACCGCTAGTAATTGGTCTGTTAATTTTTGCCTCTCTTTGAAGACCGGAATTTTTAGGGCAGCAACTCGCCAGCTAACTGGAATACCGTTGATACCGTTATAAACACCCGCTAATGCCCCTGTCAAAGCTGCCGTTACTGGGTTGTGGTAACCACTACGAACGGCACGGATGACACAGAGACGAAAATCTTCGGGTGTATAGAGGAAACAATAAAAGCTTAAAGCGATCGCCATATCTGAGGCATCCCCCCTATTACCTAAATTTGCGGGTAGACGGCGCACCTTCCTCGTGGTGGTTTCTAAATCTGCACCTGCTTCTATCAGGGTTTGAACCTGTTGTAATCGGTAGGCTAAGAGGGTTTTTTCTGTCCCTAAGCCTCTAAGGATGTGGGGAATCAGGGTTGTTCGGTTAAGGGTTTCGGTGAGAGTCAGAGCCATGGCGGTAGCAATTGCCAACACCCCAGCCGAGGCGTCGGTTTCGAGTTGCCAAATTGCTGCCGCCTGAACCAGGTGTTGCCGTAACAACTCTTGATTTTCGTGAAAAAAAAGCGCCATTGGCAGCGTTGCCACTGCTGCTTCGCTGCTTTGGGCTTTCCCTTTCAATTCTAGGAGTGAGGGTTGGGTTTGGCTACAGCGAATGATCCAATCGTCTATATTCAGCCTGCCTGTGTCAATTAAACTCTCGATTCCACAAGTGGCGATTTGACTCCAAGGGGAGAGTTTGGGCATACAGAGGTGGGACTGACTCGGTTGGGGTTGGCGTTTGGTGAACTGAAGCGATTTTCTACCAACTGAATCACCGAGTCCTTGATCAAGGTGATGGCTGACCAGCTCACCAATCAAGCTACCCAGTAATGCTCCTTGAAATCGGCACAGAAGAGAATGCTGCATTAATTTGCTCTTGCCCCTGTTTTCAGGGTATGGACGAGAGCTAAGAGTCCCAAGCGATAACTTTCGGCACCAAAGCCGCTGATCTGACCGACAGCTACGGGGGCGATGAAGGAGTGATGTCGAAAGGGTTCGCGCTGATAGATATTACTCAGATGTACTTCCACTACAGGCAGGGCTACGGCGGCTAAGGCATCGCGTAGGGCTACACTTGTATGAGTATAAGCACCAGCATTGATTAATATCCCCTGATGCTGCGTTCTCGCTGCTTGTATGGCATCAACTAAAACACCTTCATGGTTGGACTGTAACGTCACAACTTGGCAGGATAATGACCTTGCCTCCTGTTGCAGGAGTTTGTCAATTTCTGCCAAGGTTACCGATCCATAAATACCAGGCTCTCGGAGTCCTAGAAGATTCAAGTTTGGACCATGCAGGACGAGAATACTCAAAGAACTCCGAGCTTCATTCGGCACGTTAATTAATTACCGGGAACGACGGCGTGGATTATTAACCGGAATGGGGATGAGTTCGGGTTCCGGCTGAGATTCAGGACCCAAGAGGGTTCCAACCAGCTTGCGTGCCCATTCTTTCAGTTTTTCCAACACCTTTTCTATATAATCCATTAAACTGAATGCTCCTATGAGACAACTTAATAGGTTTTTGACCGTCTTAACAACAGGACGGGTGCTAGAAGCCTTTCTCAGCACGACTTTGGGAACTCTTGGGCGTTTTACGCTTGGGCGCTTTGTGGGCGCTTTAGTGGAAACCCTGCCCAAGTTAAGACTATGACGCTGATATTAAACTGAGCGGTTTTCCTATTGCTATACACCGTCTGGATCGTTTTAACCCATCTGTTGCATTTCTTAACGTTCAGCATAACACAGAACCCTAAAGCCTAGCTATCTCCTAAATGGAATATGGAGTCGATCCGGCGATCGCAACGGTTTTGGCTTCTCTACCTTTAGTTATAACTCAAGTTAGAGGTGAGCCTAATGGTATTGCTCCAATAATCGGCGTCGCAGTTGGTCGAGGGCATAACAGGCACTCCAATGACGAACCGAAGCCCGATCGCGATCGCGACCAAAGTTATATTTAAAACACTCAACTCTATCATCTGGCGTCGCCAAACCGATATATACCAACCCCACCGGCTTAGATTCATTCCCACCGCCGGGTCCAGCAATGCCAGTAATACTCACACCCCAATCCGTCGTCAGCCGCGATCGCACACCCAATGCCATTTGCTGGGCAATAGGTTTACTCACCGCCCCCCATTTATCCAGATCTGATGACTTAACCCCCAGTAAGGATACTTTTACGTCATTGCTATAAGAAATTATCCCACCCAAAAAATAGTCAGAACTTCCGGGAACGGCTGTCAACATGCTGCCTAAACCGCCTCCCGTACAGGATTCAGCTACACTCACCGTTTGATTGGCATCGGTTAAAAGCTGACCCACAACCGAGGCTAGGGTATCTGTATCCACACCAAAATAGTCAGCCCCAGCAATTTGCCGCAGTTGCTTGACAACAGGTTCAATTACCTGTATAGCTTCCCCTTGAGACGGCGCACGGGCGCTAACCCGTAACCGGACTTCTCCCTGAGAGGCGTAGGGAGCGACGGTGGGGTTGGTTAAGTCAAAAAACGACGCCACTTTTTCAGCTAACGCGGATTCCCCAATCCCCCAGAATCGTAAGGTTTGACTATAGATAATTTGTTGTCCCCAACCTTGACCTTTGAGATAGGGAACCGCCGTTTCTCGCCACATCCGCTGCATTTCACTGGGAACACCGGGAAAGGTAAGAATAGTTAAACCGGGACGTGGATGCCAGATTATCCCCGGTGCGGTTCCCTTGGGGTTCGGTAAAACCTTAGCGCCTTCGGGAATCAGGGCTTGCTTATGATTATTGGCAGTCATTTGCCGCCCCCGTTGAGCAAATTTGCGAGCAATATCCTCAATGATGTCAACTTGCTCAATCAGGGGAACACCGAAAAAATCTGCAATGGTTTCCGTTGTCAAGTCATCTGGTGTCGGTCCAAGTCCTCCCGTAAAAATCAGAATCGCCGAGCGATCGCACGCCATTGCCAAGACTTGCTTTAACCGCGAGGGATTATCTCCCACAACCGTTTGATAGTAGTGGGGAATACCCAGATCTGCCAGTTCGAGGGCTAAAAACTGGGCATTCGTATTCAGAATATCCCCTAGCAGTAACTCAGTGCCAACACAAATGATTTCTGCGCTCATTGGTTTGTTTTTTGTCCTTGGTCATTTGTCCTTAGTTAACACAGGGAATAGGGAATAGGGAATGGGGAATAGGGAATAGGGAAACAACAAGAGACAAATGACGTAGCTTGCTTCTCGCGATAGCGAGTATGACGAATGACCAATTTATACCAATGTAGGTACAGGAATAGTGAGATGGGGATATAAGGGGAAGCGATCGCACAATTGAGCCACACGACGCCGACAATCGGCGGCGATGGTTTCATCCTCTGGATTGAGTAAGCGATCGGCAATAATATCACCAATCTCGATAAATTCAGCCACTCCCATCCCGCGTGTTGTCATCGCCGGGGAACCGAGACGTAAGCCACTGGTGACAAAGGGAGACTCTGGATCAAAGGGAACCGTATTTTTATTCGCGGTAATATTCACACCACTCACCAGTTGATCTGCTCGTTTCCCGGTCATGGAAATACAGCGTAAATCCACCAGCATTAAATGATTATCCGTCCCGCCAGAGACAATTTTCAAACCCCGTTTTTGCAGTTGACTGGCGAGGGCTTGGGCATTTTCAATCACATTCGCCGAATAGTCTTTGAATGAGGGTTGTAACGCTTCACCAAACGCCACAGCTTTCGCCGCGATCGCATGTTCTAATGGACCCCCCTGAGTTCCTGGGAACACCGCTTTATCCAGCTTTTTCCCTAGTTCCGGATCACGGGTGAGAATTAAGCCACCTCGGGTTCCCCGCAGGGTTTTATGGGTGGTTGTCGTAACAACATCACAATGGGGAATTGGGTTGGGATGATGACCTGTCGCCACTAACCCCGCGATATGGGCAATATCCGCCAGCAGGTAAGCGCCCACTTCATCAGCAATGCTGCGGAATTTTTCAAAGTCAATAATACGCGGATAAGCCGAATAGCCACAAATCAGCATCTGGGGGCGTTCTTTGAGGGCAAGTTCGCGCACCTGATCATAATCCAGTTGCTCGGTTTCCGGATTAACACCATAGTGACAAACCTTAAACCACTTCCCCGACACATTCACAGGCGAACCATGGGTGAGGTGTCCCCCATGGGATAAATCCATCCCCATAATCCTGTCTCCCGGCTTGAGCAGCGCCAGGAATACGGCAAAATTGGCTTGAGCGCCGGAATGGGGTTGGACATTCGCATGAGCTGCACCAAAGAGCCGTTTAGCCCGGTCAATGGCAAGCTGTTCTACCTTATCGATGAATTCACAACCGCCATAGTAGCGCTTTCCGGGTAAGCCTTCGGCGTACTTATTGGTTAAGACTGAGCCTTGAGCCGCCAGTACAGCCGGGGAGGTAAAGTTTTCACTAGCAATCAGTTCCAGATGGTCACGCTGGCGTTGAAGTTCTTGGCTTATTCCCTCAGCGATTTCTGGGTCTGTTTGGGCGAGAAAATCTAAGTTTGTTTGAGTCACGTCCGTCAATCCCTTACGATGCTTTGCCGTCCAGTTGGGTTCATAAACGTTTTACCACATTGCCCGTTGCCGTTGCTTTGCTCAAACCCTGACCCATCTCCCCTGCGTTTCTCAGAGGTAAGTATCCAATGGATGAAAGTTAAGCTCTGTGTTGATAAAGAGCCTCTAGCTAAAGACGTAAATTATGATGGGATCAGCGCTCTAGTGGAATTGACCGGAGGCGTTCTATGTTAGTTATCCTTACCGAAGAGCAAATTCTCTCCCCGACTCAAGTTTGTCAAAGCTGTTTGCTGGCTGACAGCAAGGGTCAACCCCGTTGGCGTCGGGGTAAGCTGGGATGTGGTCATGCCATTCGTAAACTCACACCCCATCAACCGGAGCAATATGAGTGCGAAATGGGTTTCCGCATCGCTAACCTTGAGTAGTTTAAGTAGTTTAGCATTTGGGACAATAAACTGAACCCCTTTCTTTGTCTAAAATCGTCCTCAACTCCTGACCTAAGACCCATGACAGATGGCAACGCTCATCTCCAGGGGTCGCCTGCGCTATCCTGAACATAGTTAGATAACGATTTGAACCCCCCAAACAAGGAGAAGCAACAATGACTTGGCGCGGCTCGACAACGGTTAAAGAGCGGATTTTTGCAGCGCTACCCTATCTACTGCCCTTAATTTATGGGTTTCAGTTTGGTCTTCCCTTACTGCTCAAATTTCCCGTATTGGGTTTTATTTATTTACCCTTAAAACCTTTAATGTCTATTTACTACAGTAGTCCATTTATCGGACTCATTGTTTTTTTCGTCTTGTTCTTAGCGGTGGTCAGAAATGAAAGAATTGCTCATTTTATTCGTTTTAATACAATGCAGGCAATTCTTTTAGATATTCTTTTAGTTCTCTGTAGTTTTGCCATAGATATTCTCGGCAGAGGACTGGGGAATAGTTTTTTCATGGAAACCCTAAACAATGTGATCTTTTTAGGAACCCTAGCGGCTTGTTTCTACTCAATCGTGCAATCATTGCTGGGTCGCTACGCTGAAATTCCTACACTCTCGGAAGCCGTTTACGCCCAAGTTCGATGATTGGTCATTGGTCATTGGTCATTGGTCATTCGTTTATGTAAGGGTGTGAGGATTCTTGAAAAACCGTTTAACCCAGGTTAAAGAATAACGGGTGCAGAACGGGGGACGACAGTGTTTTCTAAATGACCAATTCCCTCAATTTCCACACGGACGCGATCGCCGATTTGCATTGGACCAATCCCTCGTGGCGTACCCGTCAGGATTACGTCTCCCGGAAGCAGGGTCATAATCTCAGAAATATAGGAGACTAAGAAGTCCGGGGCAAATACCATTTGATCAATGGATGCCGATTGTACCGGTTCCGGCGCATCGTTTAAAAACGTCTGCAACTTCGCCCCAGCACTCACCTCCCGCACAATCCAAGGACCTAGGGGACAAAAGGTATTAAAACCCTTTGCCCTCGTCCATTGACCGTCTTGTTTTTGTAAGTCGCGAGCGGTGACATCGTTGGCGATGGTGTACCCCCAAATTTTTCCTTGGGCTTGTTCGGGCGTACAGTCTACACAGAGTTCACCAATCACCAGCGCCAACTCCCCCTCATAGTCCACCCGTTTTGACTGAGGCGGAAACTGGATGTCTCGATCCGCCGCCGTTATGGTTGTCGGTGGTTTGAGAAACAACAAGGGTTCCTGGGGAACAGGTGTTCCCATTTCAACGGCGTGATCCATATAGTTTTTGCCAACGGCGACAATCTTGGATGGCGCACAGGGAGCCAACAATGTATAACTATCCGGTGCTAACTCCAGATCAGTCGGTTGACCCTGTAGCCACGGCGGTGCATCTAAAACTTGGATACTGCGGTTGAGTTGCAGCAAGCCATAGTAGGTTTGCCCTTGAGCCGTTTTAATTCGGACGTAGCGCTGCGCCATGATATTAGAGATTCCTTGGTAATTGAATGAGAGCATTCTACTGATATGAGATTTTGATTGACCGGAAATAATGGGTCACAAGCCGCGTCCTTGTCTTGTAGGACGGCTTTTAAAATTTTTCGGATAGTCTATACTGCTGTAGTATAAGAAACAAGCAGTTAACGAAAACCAAGTGCTGCCTAAGTCACGGGAGGGCATTCCGAGACTATAATAAGACCCCAAGAGGGGCTGTTTTCAACGAAGCGTCAAAAATAGTAGAATTGCAAGAGTATAATCTGGGCGGATTGTCTGCACTCAAGCCTAGAGGTAGGAAAGAACCCAGATTTGCCATAGAGTAAAGCAGTCAAATCTGCTCCTATCCTTGCTTCTTTGAGCGGGATAGCTTCTTGGTGAAAACGCTGTGGCTATCCCGAATCAGCAAAAGAAGCCCAATTGTCCATAAGGAGAAGACCATTTGTGAGCGATAGTTACGAAATGATGTACATCCTGCGTCCTGATATGTCAGAGGAGCAGGTTAACCAAGCTGTGACCAAGTATAAAGATCTCCTGCAAGAGCAAGGCGGTGAGGAGATTGAAATCCAACATCGTGGTAAGCGTCGTTTGGCTTATCCCATCGAAAGACATCGCGAAGGCGTCTATATCCAAATGAACTATAAAGCGCCCCCGATTCATGTGGCTCAGCTTCAGCGAGCGATGCGCTATGGAGATGAGGTTATTCGTTATCTGACACTGAAACAAGAACTTCCCCCCGAACCCCAACCCGAACCGGTGGAAGTAGAAGCTTAGGGAGCGGCGTAAAAATAAAGTACCAGTGAGGAAAGCTGAAATTCATGAACTCAGCCAAGTCTCCTTGGTACATTATTAAGTCGCAAGTCCCTTAGCTGTCTTAAGATAGCGACTCAAGTACCCCCTCCAGAGGTACTCACAAGGGTAGGTTTTTTAAGATTGCGGTTCAGGTAAGACAAGGAAGACAGGTAGACCAGTAGACAAGGAAGAGTTTTAACGAAAAATAGGGCGTTTCGGCTTTTAGAAGTTAGTTTGACCGAACCGAATTCTTTACGGTTTTTCCCCCTTGTCTTCTTTCCTTCCTTGTCCCCTTGTCTTGTCTCCACCCTTAAATAAAAAACCTACACCTGTCAGCTCCAGAGGTATCCTGTGGAGGGGGTCTGAATATGATTCAAGTTGTCAGTTGTTGTTTTATAGCAACCGCCAAGACGGTTAGGACACATCATTTATGTAGAGACGCGCCATGGCGCGTCTCTAGCACTATCGAGGCTACCCATCTGATTAGAATTGGGATGACATCAAAAGGACAAGCCAAGCCGCCCATGCCAAAGACCAAAATTCTCCAAGAAGGACAATCCTATACTTTCCGATCTTATTTCCAGATGCCCTACGAGGCAGAGGATATTCTTGCCGAGTTTCATGAACTCTCTTGTTGAGAAACGGCTCGATTAGAATCTGCTGTTAATAATCAGGCAACCCTTCAACCAATAAGTCCTGACTTAGGCAACAATAGTAGGAAGAGTCATAGTAAGATTACTCTCAACTACTGATTATGCAACGAGTAGGTAGATAGAACTAAGCATCCTCTAAAATTGCGATTTTCTTATTGTTCATCATTCAGGTTTTATCGCGATTCTGCCCAATTCACGATCGCTCGGTACTCGTTGTTACGATCAAGTCTTCCCCCTAAATCTCATCCTATTGTTGCCTGACGCTCCTGGACTCTCTCAGCATGACTGTAACGGATACTGTTGCCCATAAAATTTCGAGCTGGAATCGGCAAATCTATAAACGCTTGAAACTTGCTCTCAGTCTCGGACTACGGCGTCAAATTTTTGTGGCGATTTGTGATGATCTGAGTCTGCGGAATCGTCTGGCGGGTAAACTTCATGGGGAGTTGGGGACAACCTCTGCGATCGCGCCACCCAAGGGTTCAGGCTCTACTAATTTAGTCAGCCTGAACATTAATGTCAATGATCCCCATCCCTTTGCCCAAATAGCTGCCTGGTTAGCTCAAAATCGCCATTCTCCCATCGCCACATCCCCTCCCTGTTTCCAACTCCTGGGTGTTGAACGCTTAACCCGTCAATCCCCAACGGTACAGCAACTGTTTCTCCGACGTTTACAGTCGATTGAGCGCTATTTGCCGCAGTTAGACGCCAATGTGTTACTCTGGCTACCCCGCCCTTGGTTCCATTCCATTGTTCAGTCTGTACCGGAATTTTGGCGGTGGCGTACTGGGATATTCGAGTTTGAAGGGGAACCCACACCACTTCCCCCTGTTGGCGCGACTCAACCGGAAGCCTCTCCCACGGCGGTGATGACTCAGGAGACAGAGGAAGAGGAGATAGACAAGACAGAGGAAACAGAGGCTTCGTTCCAAGAAACCTTGCAGACGGTGCTAACCCAGGAAGTGGACGAAACTCTGGATTTGCAGTTGTTCCAGAATAGTATAGGCAGCAATGGAGACTCTAATGGTGAGGTTGAACCCCTGATTGTCCCGACTAACGGGAAGTCTAATGCTAATCCGAATGGTAAAAGGATGCTGGGGGCTGTGGACTTTGATATGGAAGAAACACCATTACCGCCGCAAAATCCGCCGACATCCCAACATCCTGCTGATACATCAACGGAATCCCCAGATCTCCCCCAAACCGCGTCGCCCGCTGAGGCGTATTTACAACTGGGGAATCATTACCGTCATGCGATTGAACAAGGAGACACCTCAGAAGAAAATTTAGCGATCGCGATTCAGGCGTATGAGCAGGCGTTGCAATGGTTAGATGATACATCACCTTACGTGGCGGATGTTCTTAATGATTTGGGGAATCTCTATTGGATGCTTTCCCGATGTCCCCAGGATACAGGGATGCGTCTATCTTATCTGGAACAGGGGATTCAAGCCTATCAACTGGCATTAACGAAATTAACGGCTCAAGACGCGCCCCACACCTATGCCATGATCCAAAATAATTTAGGGGCAGCTTATGGGGATTTGGCTCGCTATCAAGATGTCGCGGATAACTTAGAACTCTCGATTCGAGCCTATGAAGAAGCATTACACTATCGTAATCCAGAAAATGACCCGCTTAAATATGCCTCTACCCAAAATAACTTAGGCACGGCGTATTGGCATTTAGCACAACATCACTCTCCTGTCAATAACTTACAGGCAGCAATTGGGGCGTATGCGGAAGCCCTATGTTATTACAATAGTCGCTCGAATGCGACAAATTGGGCGATGATTCAAAATAATTTAGGCACAGCGTACTGGAATCTGGCACAGTACGAACAACCCGAAACCTGGCTGGAGTTAGCGGTGATAGCCTATAAAGATGCGTTGACCTATCGTACCCCAGAGGTGTCTCCGGCTGCTTGTGCCGCGACTCAGAATAATTTAGGAACGGCGTATTGGCATCTGGCGGATCGCTGTGTTGAAGACTCTCAGAGACGGGCAGACTATTTACGCCATTGTATCGCGGCTTACGAGGTTGCGATCGCGTTAGCCGAGGAATTGGCGCAGAATCATCCGCCGACATCGGTTAATTTTGATGTTATCGCCACTCGGAATAATTTGGGACTTGCCCATTACCAGTTTGCCACTGAACCGTCTTTGGGTGCGGGAAAAGAGGATCAATCTCACCATCTACAAACCGCCCTCCATCAGCATGTTCAAGCTTGTACGGGAGTAGCGGTGCGATCGGATGTTTACCAAACCTCTTTGGACTATATCATTAAAACGATTCGCACGTTCTACCAGGAACAAGGGATTAGTGGGCAAAATCTGGCACTTTCTAAGGTACCGGGTCAGCTTTTACCGGAAATTTTACCACGGCTGTAGAGGGGGTGTGGGGTGCCTTACAAGGGTAGGTTTTTTAAGATTGGGGTTCAGGTGAGACAAGGAAGGAAAGTAGACCAGTAGACACCGACTCTCATGCTGACTTTAGCCCCGATCATAGTCAAATTTGTAAAGTTCTGCAAAGATGAATAGAATATGAAAAAAGATCGACGTAAACTGGGAACTCCCTGTGAAACTATCTTCCTTGCCCATCGTCGGTTTTGTTCTGACAGCACCCTTTTCATTGATGAATCCAGCCCCCAAAGATGTCTCTGATCCGTCTGAGTTACCAATTTCCCCCACTCCGAACAGTTTGCGTCCCATCGTCAAGCGCCAACGGGGGATATGGGGTATCTTTAGTTCCACCTTCCTAACTATTTTTCTAGCTGAGATTGGCGATAAAACCCAACTGGCAACCCTGCTGATCAGTGCAGAATCTCAATCGCCGTGGATAGTCTTTACAGGTGCCGCGATCGCACTAATTACCACCAGTTTAATCGGTGTCTTACTGGGAACCTGGTTAGCCAAGCGTTTACCGCCCAAAACCCTGGAAACCGCCGCCGGGACATTATTACTCTTCATTTCCGTTATGCTGCTGTGGGATGTGGTGCAACTCGGATGAAACAAATTGGAGTGTGTAGGGGCGGGTTTTACGAAACCAGCCCTGACTGAATCAGAGAGTTTTGAAGATTATGGATTGGCAATTACTAGGATTAAGTTTCATCACCGTATTTTTAGCCGAAATTGGTGACAAAAGCCAACTGGCGGCGATCGCGCTTGGGGGTAGCCTCAAGTCGCCTCGTGCGGTATTCTTGGGGGCTGTAGCCGCATTGCTATTAGCCACGTTGATTGGCGTATTAGCAGGGGGAGGCGTAGCGCAACTGTTCCCGGTGCGAATTCTCAAAGCGATCGCGGCGGTGGGTTTCGCCTTAATGGCAGTTCGCTTGTTGTGGCCTTCCGAAGATGAAGCATGAGAACGTTTTTATGTAGGGGCGGGTTTTACTATTATTGTTTCTTCCCTCACCCAGATGCAACTAAACCCGCCCCGACCAAATTTTCAGAGAGATTCTAAACAAAAAACACACGAAAATGGTTTCTCTTGCCCGAAAAAACTTACTTGAAGACATTCCCCGCTTTTTAGTCGCCCAAGCTGGAATTATGTTTGCGGTGAGTTTAGTCACGTTGCAAACGGGTATTTTTAATGGATTTACCCAATCCACGGCTCAGTTAATTTACAATTCTAATGCAGATATTTGGGTCGCATCAGATAAGTTGGTGCAACTTGAACTGACACTACCCATTCCCTTATCCCATGTTATCTCCGCCCGTCAGGTGGAAGGGGTAGCCAAAGCCGAAGCCCTTATTTTTAGTGGCGCGTTATGGAATCCGCCTCAAGGGGAAATTACCCGCGTCAGAGTAGTCGGATTTGACCCCAATGGGCAACTCTTTCAACCCATCAATCTAGTGCAAGGCGATGTCAGGGACTTAACTGAACCCTATAAAATTATTGTGGATGCAACCAACCAAGATTCTCTAAATATTCAACAGATTGGGGATATTGCCCGCGTCAATTCCTTGCCCGCCCAAGTGATAGGTTTCACCCAAGGGAATGCATCGATTGTGTCCAATTCCTTCATGTTTACCTCCCTAACCAGTGCTAATGCGTTCTTAACATCGGGTCAAAAGTCGGAACTGTCCTGTAAATTACCGTCAGGTGCTGAGGATTTAATTTGTACCAATACTTATTCGAGAACAACGGAAGCAGAACTACAGAATCAATCGCCACCGCCACCGAATTCATTAGTCGCTTCTGATTTGATTCAATATGTTTTAATTGCGGCGGAACCGGGTCAGGATTTGTCACAACTGAAAGCACGATTAGAGAAAGCGTTACCGAATGTCAGTACCTATACTCGCGAGGAGTTTATTAAAAAGAATCAAAACTTTTGGCAACAGCGAACCGGAATTGGCTTTATTCTAGGTTTGGGGGCAGTGGTTGGTGTGGTGGTTGGTGTGATTATTGTCGGTCAAATTCTTTATTCCTCCGTAGCTGACCATATTAAAGAATTTGGTACGCTAAAGGCAATTGGCGCGTCAGATTGGCGCATTTACGGCGTAATTATTGAACAGGCGCTGTGGATGTCGGTTCTGGGTTATCTCCCAGCCATGTTCCTCTGCTATGGTGTAGCCCTGTGGACATCAGCCACTCAGGGGATTGTGATTTTGATCACCCCCGTATCTGCGATCGCGGTTTTGGCGATCACGGTGGGAATGTGCGTCGGTTCGGCGATTTTCGCGATTCAGAAAGTGACACGCCTTGATCCAGCCATGGTGTTTAATCAGTGAATCATTTTGTTATTTGTTAATGGTTAATGGTTAATGGTTGATGGTTGATGGTTAATGGTTGATTGGTAATTGATAATTGGATTTGTAGGGGCGAGTCGCTGCATCAATAGATGGCGTGAGAATTCAACTGTCTCGACTCGCCCTTTTCTCGTCGGTACGGGGGGTTAATTGGTTTTGTAGGGGCGAGTCGCTGCATCAATAGATGATGTGAGAATTAACCTGTCTCGACTCGCCCTTTTCTCAAAGTAAGTGATGTCAGATAATTACCGATACCCTGGGGAGGGCGACCCGAACAAATTAATGGTTTGGTGGTATGAATTATATGCGGCGGGTCGCCCCTACGGTGTTTATCTATTCATCATTCCTGCTGATTTTGATTCACCAATAACGCCACTGGAAAATCAGTGAGAACATCTCGAATCCACAGCGTATCGTCCCCCTGAATTTCCCGTCCCGTCATCACATCCCGCCACACAGACGACGAACTAGAGGGTAAAGAAATCCGGGTTTCTTGCCAAACTTGTTCACCCATGGGATATTCTCCTGGCTTCACTAAACTCGTCAACAGCCGAGGGACAATGACAATCACCGTTGTATGATCCCAAGTTCGGGCAAAGGTAACAACATGATCCTTCAAGCTACCAATAACAGTCAGTTTGTGGTAATCACCACGTTGGAATAATTCTAAATACTCGCGCCGAGTTTTTAGGGCTTGATAGATGACGAATAACTTAATTCGACCGTCTTCTGGACTCTGACAAAGTTCCTGAACTAAACCCAACTTATCCGTTTCGTAGCGCTGTTTCAAGTCTTGAACTAACGCCAGCCGCTGTTCAAAATCCACCGGACGACGATTATCGGGATCGACTAAACTTAAATCCCACAGTTCCGTTCCTTGGTAAAAATCAGGAACGCCGGGAGATGTCAATTTCAACAAGGCTTGGGAGAGACTATTAAAAACGCCGTAATGTTGGACTTTGCGTTGAAAGGGTAGAAACGCTTCTAAAAAGGGATTATCAGGCATATCTTTGAGTAAGCGTTCCGCAAACCGAATAAACCCTTCTTCATAGTTAGTATCGGGTCTCAACCAAGCGGTATGGACTTTTGCCTCTCGGATTGCCTTAATAATATAGTCTTTGATCCGCTGCACATAAGTAGGGAACTCCGTTTCATTAAAGGGAAAGGTTCCCAGCAAGGTTTGGTAAAGAAAATATTCGTCATTGGGATCAGGAATATCTAACCCATCAATACAATCCTTGTGAACCGCATTTATTTCCTGCCATTTTCTCAACATACTATCCCACTCGCCGGGAATTTCTGAGATGACATTAATTCTGGCTCTCACATCTTCACCCCGTTTTGTATCGTGGGTTGCTGTTGTATTGATTGTATGGGGCCAATAAGCGATGCGGTGTTGGTTAAAGTCATGAAAGTCGTCTAAGGAAACGCCAAACTCACCCGGATTACCACCCACTTCATTAAGAGAGATGAGACGGTTATAAATATAGAATGTCGTATCTTCCACCCCCTTGGCTGTCAGCGGTCCGGTAAACTGCTGCAGCCGCATGACAAAATAACGCCATTGTTCGGCTTCTTCGGGATTGAGTGACTCATCAACCTCCAGTAATAAAAATTTCTCAATAAACGTCAGTTCGTTAAAGAAAATCGGCGTATTTTCTTTGGCTTTGCTAATGACATACTCAATACAATCTCGATCCGCTTTGCTCAACCCTTCTGGATTAATGTAGGTTCGGTATACGGGAAACAGCGCCATGATTTCGACTAAAGCAGCTTTCAGCGCATATATAGTAAAGTCACTAGCGTATCTGTACCGACCAGAAATTCGTTGGAGTAAATTGGCTAAATTATCGATATCTCCAGTCAAATGCTTGGCGATAATCAATCGCTTTTTGTCTTCAATTATGGCTTTATAGGATATGGAATGCCCGATAAAGCGATAGTAAACGCTGTCAAACTTAGGCTGAGTCTGGTGATGACAAAAAATGCCATTAACTTTGTTTAAGAAATCATACCCACTCGTCCCTTGTACGGGCCACGTTAGCGGCAAATCTTCATGCTCTTCCAAGATTTTCTCAACCACGATATACGCATCAGAGGCATGATCTCGCAAGCGATTCAAATATTGAGCCGGATCGTACAGTCCATCGATATGATCGATTCTAATGCCGCTAAATTTATTTTCCTCAATCAGCTTCAATATCAACGCATGATTGTGATTAAACACCCGCTCATCCTCGATGCGAACGGAAATCAGGTCATTAACCGTGAAAAATCGCCGATAATTCAGTTCTTCATTCCCCACCTTCCAGTACGCAAGGCGGAAAAACTGCTCAGCCAATAATTTCTCTAACAAATCAAAGCTTTCGGGTTTTCCGGGTTCGCCATTAAAGATTTGAATATTTTCGTCGATGAACTCCCTGATCTCGACACTATCATTCCAGAGTTCCCATAACATACTCTTGATAAAGCCAATCTGGTCATAGCGTTCCATTCCTTCTTCGCCAGAGGGAATGTATTTTAGCGCATATAGAGCGCCCAGAAACTTGACAAAATCGGGATGATTCCTGCCTAATTTCCGGCGAATACGTGCCAAATCATAGGTGACGACATTGGAGTAGGATTCGATGCGAATGGGAAACTGTAGGTCATAGTAATTAATCGTAAAACCTTCTTGGTTATACTGGAGTTTAAGTTCACCACTTTCTAAGCAATCGCCACAGAATTTTCCTAAAAATGGCGCTAAAACTCGCTCTCTAATGCCCTCATAGTGATGTTCCCAATTAATATCAAAGTAGTCTTTATATTGAGAATTAGGACCATTCTCTAAAACTTCGACCAGCATGGGATTTTGACGATCAAAAGCCATGTGGTTCGGCACAATATCCTGAAGCCATCCTAATCCGTGCTTTTGCACTTCCTCAATTAGAGACTCGAAGTTCTCCAATCCGCCGAGTTCTGGGTTTATTTGATTGGGATCAACGACATCGTAGCCATGAGTGCTACCGGATCGGGCTTTAAATATGGGGGATGCATAAAAGTCAGAAATTCCTAATTCAGCCAAGTAGGAAAGAATGGCTTTGGCTGACTCAAAGGTAAACTCAGGATTAAATTGAATTCTATAGGTGGCGACTGGAATCCGCATCATAAGCTTTTCAAGGGGTTAAAGAACTGACAGAACGTTGGCTCTGGGACTAGATTTAAAAATTGCTTGTTAACAAAGATGTCAAACCGTAGGATAGTGACGTTGAACGTAATGCTTAAATCATAGCTTAACATTAGTTAATTATACAGGGATTAACACTGAGCAATACCAAAAGTACCGGACAGGAAAGCTCCAAGGCAGATGGTTTCCAGGAAAACGTACCTCAAGGGATAAAGGGGGTGACAAAAGCGAATTTGATATCAGCCACCAAGATTGACAAATCAACCAATACATGCATTATCTCTAGGTAACACCTTATTTGTTGATAATGGTATGATTTTGACTGGGCTTACATCCCCTTTTGGGCAGATTGCGCCTCTTTCTAACGACTGAACCGAGGCTAGTGTCACGGAGTTAACGGGGTGACAAACTAGCTGAAGTGTTGAGCCATCCTGCTTTTATCCCTTTTCTTCTTGTCACAGATAAGGTCAAAGATAGCAGTTTTTTCTGGGGGACTAGCCCCCCATACCCCCTGCACAACGCTTCGCTTGAATATATCTGCTCAGGTGGTCTTCATCTGTCAATAAAGATGTCAATAAGGCTTCATTTTTGGAGATACTAATGTCACTTAAAACCTGATTTTCAAAGGTTTTGGACGGCTTGTCACCCCTTCAGGTCACTGAGCATATAAGGCAAAACTCAGAGGAGCAAGGGTTAAGGATTGTCCAGCTTGTAGCTGTTGGGAGAGTTGAGATCCCTCACCCATCCATTCCTTATCCGCCGAGTCAATCACTTTTGAGAAGTTCCCTGGGGGAATCTGAGGCGAAACGGTTACTGCATCGTGGGCAAAGTTGATCAAGCCGATAGCTTGGCTATCTCCAGCCGTGCGATGGATAACAATAACCTTTTCTGAGGACAAGCTGGATACATTAAGATTCTGCCGATCTAGTTTAGCCAAAGCTGGGGTCTCTTTGCGTAGCTGAATTAACCGTTTGTACCAGCGTCGCAATACGGCATAGTTGTCTTGCTCTATCTTCTCCCACTGTAGTTTTGACTGCTCAAAGACTTTTGTCCCTTGGGGATCAGGGGCGTTGTCCCAACCAAATGCTTTAAACTCTTCAGCCCTCCCGGTACGCACGCCTTCAATTAAATCGGGATCACTGTGACTGACAAAATACTGAAACGGTGCCTCTTCTCCATATTCTTCGCCCATAAATAGCATCGGGACATAGGGAGAAAGCAATACCGTCGCCGCCGCTACCTTCAACCCCTGAAAGTCTACCAAAGTGGATAAGCGATCGCCAATCAGTCGATTGCCAATTTGATCGTGGTTCTGGATACAGACGACAAACTGTTCCGCCGGACGATCTGCTGCTGAATTGCCATGGTTGCGTTTGCGGAAGCTGGAATATTGTCCACTATAGATATAGCCTTCGCGCAGAGCAACTGCCAACTGCTCAATTTTGCCAAAATCTTCGTAATATCCCGATAGTTCGCCCGTTAACAGAGTATGCAAGATGTGGTGAAAGTCATCGCACCATTGAGCATCATGACCAAATCCGCCGTCTTCCCTGGGTTTAATCACGCGCACGTCGTTGAGATCACTTTCGGCGATGACGTATCGTTGCACTGGCGTGGTGCGATTGAAGTTGGCGACAGCATCCCCTAATTCTTGTAGAAAGGGTTGAGCACTCATATCGTAAATCGCGTGAATTGCATCAACGCGCAGGGCGTCAATGTGGTACTTATCTAACCAGTACAGGGCATTCTGGATAAAGAAATTCCGCACCTGATTACTATAAGCGCCATCAAAGTTAACGGCATTACCCCAAGGGGTACGATATTGATCCGTAAAGTAGGGACCATACGCCCAGAGATAGTTGCCTTCAGGTCCTAAATGGTTATACACCACATCTAAAATGACCGCGATCCCCGCTTGGTGGCAAGCATCCACGAGCTTTTTCAATCCCGCAGGTCCCCCATAAGACTCTTGGACACCATAGACATAAACCCCGTCATACCCCCAGTTGCGACTTCCGGGAAACTGGGCAACGGGCATAATTTCAATCGCGGTTATGCCTAAATCCTGAAGGTAACTCAAGCGAGGAATAATCGATTCAAAGGTTCCCTCTGGGGTAAACGTACCGACGTGGAGTTCGTAAATAATTAAGTCTTTGAGGGGAATTCCTTGCCAGGAATTATCCGTCCAGTCAAAGTGGTGATCCACCACCTGAGAGGAACCATGGACTCCCTCAGGTTGGTAATGGGAGGCGGGATCAGGTCGTTCCAGTGACCCATCGAGTTGGTAAACGTAGAGCGTTCCGGGGTCAGCTTTTACCGTTTCCTGCCAATATCCCCATTCATCCTTTTGCAGGGGAATCACTTGATCCTGGGGAGAGACGATGTGAACCGCAACGCTGTCCCGAAACGGTGCCCAAACTCGGAATTCACATTGACCGTTACCCAGGTAGTTGCTGCCAATTTTCATATCACCCCTCTGTAAATGCATAGTCTGAGAAACTTGTCAAGGTTTTAGCCGTGCGATCGCCCGACTCGGAATCAGCCAACGGGCGACCCATCTGTACCTGATCAGATTACCCCACACTTTATGACTTTTAATCTAACATCTGGTGTAACTGTTGATAATGGCACAGCCGTCTTGACTGGCGTAGAGTACCCAGCTACCGTGCCCAAGTCGCCGCCGCAGAAGATGCTTGGAGGGTGCCAGGAGTTCTTACGGTTAATAACCA